>JALQXY010000119.1 GCA_023262945.1 Rickettsiales bacterium
AAAGATATTGTAACTTTTTTAATCATAAACTCGATACTATTTTTATCTTTAAAGGTGAACTTTGGTATTATACCAATTCCCATCTAAAAAACATATAAAAACTAAACAATCTGACTTTATCTTTTTGGCTAAAAATTGCAAAAAGCCTTGAGTACTATAGGTATAGGACTTGTATTTTTTACAATTTTTATCTCAAAAAATATTTTGTCATATTGTTCATTTTTAGATGGGAATTGTTATGATACATCAAAACAGATTAATTTTTTGTTAATATTTAATAAAATAAATTTAAATGCAATTAATTGTTGGATTGGGAAATATTGGGACAAGATATAATCAAACTCGTCATAACTACGGCTTCATGTTAGCTGACAAATTATACAATGATTATGGTGCTGGAAGTTGGCAAGATAAATTCGATGCTAAAATTGCCAAAGCTAATATTAAAAGTCATGAAATTATTATACTCAAGCCCTCTAGTTTTATGAATTTATCTGGAATACCAATGATGAAAGCTATGTCTTTTTATAAAATAAAATTAGAAGATATTTTAATTTTACATGATGATATAGATATTGATTTAGGGCGCATAAAGTATAAGATTGGTGGAGGAAGTGGTGGTCATAATGGTCTAAAATCAATAGATAATACCATTGGCAATAAATATCGAAGATTGAGATTAGGCATTGGTAGATCGCAAAATGAAAATATTGATTGCGCAAATCATGTATTAGGGAAATTTACTGATGATGAAATGAATATTGTTGATAGTGTTAATCAAAAGATATCAGACTTATTTTATCTTTTATTACAACAAGAAATTAATAATTTTCTTAATAGATTTTGCTTAAACCCAAATCCATCAATAAAAAAATAATTTATGTTATTATATAATATAGCCTGATAAAAAAACCACAAATCAAAAAAAGTGCATTATATGGCATTATAAAAATGCAATACCAATTCCCATCTTTAAATAAAATTATAACAAAATATTTTTGAGATAAAAATTTTTAAAAAATGAAGCTGCATATACATACAGTTGGAGATTTGATCAGATTAATTGATTCATAATCAATTAATCCATCAAATCGGCAATCATTTTTATCTTAAAAAATATTTTGTCATATTGTTCATTTTTAGCTATTTTAATCGTTTAATTACAAGGCTAATATACAAAAAAAGCCCGACATAAAAAAATGCCGGGCTAATTATTTTTTAAATTTTTTTATTTTACAAGCCTAAACGATAAAGAGATACGTTATAACCAGTTCTATGATCACCTCTAAAAGAAATCAT
>JALQXY010000048.1 GCA_023262945.1 Rickettsiales bacterium
AGCTTCATTTTTTAAAAATTTTTATCTCAAAAAATATTTTGTCATATTGTTTATTTTTAGATGGGAATTGGTAATACCAATTCCCACCTAAAAAACATATATAAAAACTAAACAATCTGACTTTATCTTTTTGGCTAAAAATTGCAAAAAGCCTTAAGCCCTATAGGTATAGGACTTGCATTTTTTACAATTTTTATCTTAAAAAATATTTTGTCATATTGTTCATTTTTAGATGAGAATTGGTATTATAATTAAAACTTTCATTGATTTTTTAATTACTTTTAACGAGTATGTCATTTATGATTAATTAATAGTTAATTTTAAAAAAGAAAATATCAAAAAGATAAATAGTATCACTTGCATAAATAAGTATGTATTATTATTTTGATATTTAATTTGAGCCCGTAGCTCAGCTGGATAGAGCAACAGCCTTCTAAGCTGTGGGTCAGAAGTTCGAATCTTCTCGGGCTCGCCATTTCTAAATATGGATTTTGCTATAATTCATTAGTCATTCTAGATTTTACTTTTAGAGTTTTATTTAAAAAATTTTTATGTTAAAAATAACTAATTCAGCAGATTTACTAAAAACAATTAAAGAAAAAGAAATAAAATTTGTTGATTTTCGTTTTAGCGATTATCGTGGTAAATGGCTTAATGTTAGCTATTGCGCTGATATGATTAGTGAAAATGACTTAAATGAAGGGATCGCTTTTGATGGTTCTTCTGTTTTAGCTTGGAAGCCGATAAATGAATCGGATATGTTGATGAAGCCGCAATTTGACACTGCTTTTATTGATCCTTTTACCACTTCTTCTACTTTGGTACTTACTTGTGATGTTATTGATCCAGAAAATAATTCTAACTACGAAAGGGATCCTCGCAATACTGCGCGTAAAGCTGAGCGATATTTAAAAGATAGCGGTATCGGAGATGTAGCTTACTTTGGTCCTGAGCCAGAATTTTTTGTTTTTGATGACATAAGATTTGAAAATAAGTCTCATGGCAATTTTTATAAAATAAATTCTGAAGAAGCTCCACATAATAACGGAGCTAAAATTGATTCTGGAAATTTAGGTCGTCGCTCAATGACTAAAGGGGCTTATTTTGATTCTTTACCTCTAGATACGGGTCAAGATTTAAGATCAGAAATAGTTGACGCTTTAAAGCAAGTAGGAATTAAGCCATCTTTGCATCATCATGAAGTAGCAACATCTCAATATGAAATTGGTTTTTTATATGACTCTTTAGTTAATACTGCAGATAATGTACAAAAATTCAAATATGTTGTAAATAATATGTGCCAGGCTTATGGTAAGACTTCTACATTTATGCCAAAGCCAATATTTGCCGATAATGGTTCTGGTATGCATGTTCATCAATCGATATGGAAAAATGGCAAAAATTTATTTACTGGAAATGATCACGCTAATTTATCACAAACTGCTATTTATTATATTGGTGGTATCGTAAAGCATGCAAAAGCTATTAATGCTTTTGCCAATTCAACAACCAATAGCTACAAAAGGCTAGTTCCTGGTTTTGAGGCACCTGTTATGTTGGCTTATTCAGCAAAAAATCGTTCAGCTTCTATTAGAATACCTCATGTTACTAATGAAAAAGCCCGTCGCATCGAAACGCGCTTTCCAGATCCATCATCTAATCCATATTTAACATTTGCCGCGCTTTTAATGGCTGGTATTGATGGTATCAAAAACAAAATACATCCAGGAGAACCAAAAAATCAAGATCTTTATCACCTTTCACCTCGTGAACAGAAAAAGATCCCGACTGTTGCGCGTAATTTACGAGAAGCTCTGAATGCTTTAGATAAAGATCGTCAATTTCTTACCAAGGGCGGTGTATTTACTGATGAGCAAATAGATTCTTATATTAGTCTTAAAATGGAGGAAGTAGAAAAATGTGAACAAATTCCCCATCCTATAGAGTTTGAACTTTATTATAATAGTTAAACCTGATAAATTTATTTAATAATTCAAAAAACTAATTACATTTAGCCCGCTCATATATGATTTTCAAAAGAAATGGAATCGAGATTGGAATCAAAGATCGAGATATATCATCCTTAGAAATAAAATTTAAAATCAAAGAAGGTGAGCCTATAATATTGCGTCCTGTTCGCAAAGAAGATCTAGAAGATTATAAAGAAATATTTTGCGATCCAGAATCAATGGGTTTTTATCGCGGTGGTGCCTGGACCCAAGAATATTGTGAAGAAAGATTAGAAATATGGGAAAAGAGGTGGCAAGAAAAAAACCCATATTCCGCTATGAAAATAGTTGATAGCTCTGATGAGATTATTGGTCATGTAGTTTTTGGAGTGGCGAGTCCAAAAGATGTTCCTCATAATGAAGATTATAAACAATATGGAGAAGTTGCGGCGGTTATTGCAAAAGATCATAGAAATAAAGGAATCATGAATAATGTTGCAGAAGCATTGGAATTATTTTATTTCTCTTATCTTACAGGAGAAAATGCTGTAAGTTTTGGAATTGAAGTTCCAATTAAAAGTGGAATAGTTGCTACTACATCTCTAGAAAATGAACCAATTTATACACTTCTTGCAAATCGTTTAGGTGTGGTGCCTATAATCAGAGAGGAGAAATCGTTAAAAGATGATAGATTGTTATTTCAGGCAACAGCATGGCATCTGCAATTAAAAAAGTCTAGCCTAGATGAAGTAAAATTATTGGTGGATGAATGGCATAATTTAAAAAACGGATTAAGATATATTGGTTGCTTTGATAAAAAAAAGCAAAAATCATTAATTCAGATTTTTAATATATTAGGGGCTTTTAATGGTGGTGATTATCAGCAAAGATTATTATCTGAAGAAGAAATAGAAGAAAAATTTAAATCAAAAATGAACTTAGATCCCAAATCTTCAATGCAAGATATTATAAATAAATTCAATAATTTTGGGCAAGAATTTTTAGAAAAAATAAAAAACTCAGAATCAGAGTCGCAAAAAATATCTAACCTTATTTCAAATATTGATGAAATTGATCAAATATTTAAAGATTTAGAAGTTGATGCAATAACGGGAAAGCGTAAAGCAAGTGAAGTATATAGAGATCCAGGTTTGTTAAGACCATTAGAAAAAGCTTTGAATTATTTAAATCAATTAACAGGGCCGCTTAATGCGCCTCGTCCAACCGACGCATCTTTATTAAATCCTCCACCTCTTCAAAGGAGTTATTCTTAAAGGTCTGCAAAATTCTTGAAAAAGCTAAAAAATATGATATCAGATAGTGAAATAGTAAATATTTTATATTTAATAATTTTATTATCTTTTATACTTGGTGGACTTTTTTTTCGCAAAGATATGTCATTTAAAAAAGTTATCAAATATACTCTAATATGGTTCTTAATTGCTGTAATTTGTATTATTTTATATAGTTATAGATTTGAATTTAAAGAGTTAAAGCAGCGAGTAATTTCTGAAATCAATCCAAGCTCTATTCGAAATAATAATGCAGGGCAGATAATAATTAATGTATCGCAGAATAATCATTTTTTTGCCAATTTAGAGATCAATGGTGTTAATGTTAGATTTATGATTGATACCGGAGCTAGTGATGTGGTGCTAAGTCTTGCTGATGCTAAAAAGATAGGAATTAACCCTAAAAATCTATTTTTTAATAAACCTTATCAAACGGCAAATGGAGTAACATATGGTGCAAATATTATGCTTAATAAGGTAAGATTTGGCAATATTTTAATGCGTAATATAAACGCATCAATTAATAATGCTGATATGGGAACTTCTCTTTTAGGAATGAGTTTTTTGCGTAAATTTAAACGTTACGAGTTTTATCAAGATAGATTGATATTAACCCCATTTTAAAAGTTCTAAAAAAAATTGAAATTCTAACTTCATATTTTTGGCTAAAAATGATTGCCGATTTGATGGATTAATCGATTAATCTGATCAAATTTCACCTTAAGCTGTATTGATATACATCTTTATTTTTTAAAAATTTTTAGCCAAAAAGATAAAGTCAGATTGTTTAGTTTTTATATGTTTTTTAGGCGGAAGTGGTATGATAAAGCACAATACCGCAAGATATTGCAAGATTCAATGAGCGAGTATTATTTTTTATTTTGATATTGATTTGATCGTGACATTTATCTCTTATTTCTGTAGGAACTCCAGAGCTTTCTTGTCCAAATAGTACTATGTCATTTTCAAGAAAAGTAAAATCCTTTATATTTTGATTGCTTTTTGTGGTTGCTAAAATTAAGCGATGCTTTTTGTTTACAATTTCATTGGTAAAAAAATCGCTAAAAGAATTGTGACGCTCAATATTCACCAAATTATAATAATCTAGAGCTGATTTCTTGATTTTATTAATATCAAAAGGAAATCCACAGGGCTCGATTATATGTAAATCGCTACCAAAACAAGCGCAGCTACGGATAATATTGCCTACATTGACGGCAATTTCAGGCTGAAATAGGGCTATTTTCATTATGCAAAAGTTTTAATAAAATATCTTCACTATTTTTAATAGATTTAACATCTCCAATATGAAAAAACTCAGCATCTAATTCTATTCCTCTAATATTTTCAATATCACCATTATTTGTTATTTTTTCTTTAAAAAAATAATTTAAAGAAAAGCATTTTTCATTTGGTTTTCTTTCTAGAATTTTGGGATTAATTATTGCTAGCCCGATATAAACATGAGATTTGTTGTCTTTTTTACAATTGATCTTATGATCTTTTGATAAAACAAAATCACCGTCTCCTTCATAGCCATAATATTGATCTTTTGGCTTTAGGCCAAGTAAAATTTCGCAATCTTTATTTTCTGTAGTAATTTCTAACCATTTTTGCCATAATTTATTAATTTGCAAAATATTATTTTCTTGCCATAAAATATCGCCATTAATAATCAACAAAGGTTCGTTTAGATTAATTTTATTTTTAGCAAAAACTAAACCGCCGCCGGTTTCGATTTTTTCTTTTTCGCAAGAAAAAATAATTTTTTTATTA
This sequence comes from Rickettsiales bacterium, assembly GCA_023262945.1. GTDB lineage: Bacteria > Pseudomonadota > Alphaproteobacteria > Rickettsiales > UBA1997 > UBA1997. Next base: position 5,018 of record JALQXY010000048.1, read on the forward strand.
TTTTGTTTTTGAATAAACTCAATAATCTGCTCAGAAAGATAAAAACCATTAATTATTATTTTGTTGATAGTTTTAATTTGGTTAACTTTTTTTAAACTATAGCTGATAATTTCTTTACCTAAAATTTTAACTAGTGGCTTTGGAATTGAATCGGTGATTGGTCTCATTCTTTCCCCTCTTCCAGCAGCAAAAATAAATGCTTGAGTTATATTGTTAGATTGCATTTATCTAACTCCAGTTGAGCCAAAACCGCCGGAGCCACGCTCGGTGTCTTCTAACTCATCAACCTCAATTAGCTTTGCTTGTTCATATTTTGTAATAATCATTTGCGCAATGCGCATGCCACGACTTACAACAAAATCATTCGTTGAGTGATTGATTAATATAACACAAATCTCTCCGCGATAATCAGAATCGATAGTTCCTGGAGTATTGAGAACGCTAATTCCGTTTTTTAATGCTAATCCTGATCTGGGGCGAATTTGTGCTTCATAGCCTTGCTCTAAAGCTATTGCTATACCAGTTTTTACAAGAGCACTATGGCCAGATTTAATAATTATATCATTATCAATTGCTGCGCTTAAATCCATGCCAGCACTACCATTGCTTTTATAGTTTGGTAGATCAAGATCTTGTAAATTAGCTAATTTTTTTATTTTTACAATAGTCATATAAATTTTGAATTGATATTTGTGATTTTATAAAAATTATTTATGTGACTTTTTAATATGTCATCATAAAATAATACCAAATCCTATCTAAAAATAAACAATATGACAAAATATTTTTAAGATAAAAATTGTAAAAAATGCAAGTCCTATACCTATAGGACTTAAGGCTTTTTGCAATTAGCGCGCAACTATCATGTGACCTTTGAATCTAAAGGTGGATGGGGCGCCTCCGGCGCCCGTGAAGCCGATTTGGATAATACAAAAATAGTGTTGGCTACAGGAGAATATGATTTACGTTATCCGAAAATGATGGGACGAATTCAGATAGATATGTACACATACTTTCGTCGTGATTTTAATTTGGCGTCTTATAAATTGGATGATGTTGCTGGTCAGTTTATTCGTGATGATGTAAAAATGGTTACCGTTGACCCAGAAAGACAAACCACGAGCCTGTATACAAATAATATTCAAGGTCTACATGCTGGTGATTATATTCACGTAGAAATATCCGGATTTACTAGCGACTATTATAAAGATGCTAAATTCCAGGTTCAGGCCATTGAATCAGCGGGACCAGAGGCCCCTGCATCTCAAATCATTTCTATAGGATCTTATGAACCGGAGTTGCTAGAACAATCAAAATCGATAAAATGGTGTATGGCGAAAGATGATGTATCGCCACAGGATATTTTCCGACTTACACGTGGATCTTCTGCGG
>JALQXY010000053.1 GCA_023262945.1 Rickettsiales bacterium
AACTAAACAATCTGACTTTATCTTTTTGGTTAAAAATTGCAAAAAGCCTTAAGTCCTATAGGTATAGGACTTGCATTTTTTACAATTTTTATCTCAAAAATATTTTGTCATATTGTTCATTTTTAGATGGGAATTGGTATATACTAAATATAATAATCTTGATAATTGAAGTGACTTGCTTTTTATGAGAATGTGTATTTCAATTATATTGAATCGATCTCTTTATTTAAAGAATAATTAAATGCAATTCATTGATGAAGTAAAAATACATGTAGCTGCAGGCAGTGGCGGCAGCGGTGCTGTTAGTTTTCGTAGAGAAAAATTTATTCCGCGCGGAGGTCCTGATGGAGGGGACGGTGGAAAAGGAGGTGATGTTATCTTAAAATGTACTCGTGACTTAAATACTCTAATTGATTATAGATTCTGTCAGCATTTTAGGGCAAAAAATGGCTCTCCAGGAATGGGAAGGAGAAAAAACGGAGCCTCTGGTTCAGATTTAATATTAAAAGTGCCTCTAGGGACGCAAATTTTTGATAATGAAGAAAAAAGAGTTATAGTTGATTTGGCTTCTCATGATCAAGAATTTATTATCGCTAAAGGTGGCCGTGGTGGTTTAGGTAATGAGCATTTTAAAAGCTCGACCAATCAGGCTCCTAGATTTTCACAAAAAGGTGAAGAGGGGCAAGAAATATGGCTGCGTTTTAAATTAAAATTATTATCTGATGTTGGCTTGCTAGGTTTACCCAATGCTGGTAAATCAACTTTTTTGGCGGCTACTACAAGAGCTAAGCCTAAAATTGCTAATTATCCATTTACAACATTGAAGCCTCAGCTTGGAGTGGTTTATGCTGATAACCAAGAATTTGTTATGGCGGATATTCCTGGTTTAATTAAGGATGCTTCTTTAGGTAAAGGTCTTGGTGATCGTTTTTTAAAACATATTGAAAGATGTCGAGTTTTGCTGCACATAATTGATGGTACTAGTGAAGATATAATAGAATCTTATAAAGTTATTAGAGAAGAACTAGCTAATTATAATATCAAACTAATTCAAAAAGAAGAAATTATTGCTATTAACAAAATTGACGCCTTATCAGAAAAAGTTGTTAAGAATAAAATATCAAAACTTAAAAAATATTTAAGTGATAATCAAGATATTACACATAATTCTAAATCTAGAGTTATGGCAATTTCAGCCGTTAGCAAACAGGGTGTCGATAAACTTTTGAGATCTTGCTTAAAATTACTATAAAGTTAAAGTTTTGATTTTTTATGTCGCAAAAAAACATATATGATGTTGTAGTAATAGGAGGTGGACATGCTGGGGTTGAAGCTGCATGTGCTTCAGCAAGATATGGTGCTAAAACCTTACTAATAACCAAAACGGCAAATAATCTTGGAGAAATGTCTTGCAATCCTGCAATTGGAGGGGTTGCTAAAGGTACTATTGTTAGAGAAATAGATGCTCTTGACGGTATTATGGCGAAGGCTATTGATAAAGCTGGTATTCATTTTCGTATTTTAAATTCATCAAAAGGTGCTGCAGTTCATTCTCCCAGAGCTCAAGCTGATCGAAATCTTTACAAAAAAGCTATTAATGAAATATTGCAAGATTATCCAAATCTAGAAATTATATTTGCTTCGGTTGAGGATCTTAAGGTTGTTGATGCAAAAATTAAGGCGGTTATTCTAAGTGATGGCAAAATTATTGATGCTAATACGGTAGTTTTAACAAGCGGTACTTTTTTATCTGGAGTTATTCATATAGGACATCAGCAGACTCCAGCTGGCAGAATTGATGAAAAGCCATCTTATGGATTATCGCAAACTTTAAAGAATAATAATTTTAATTTATCTCGCCTTAAAACAGGAACTCCTCCGCGTATTTTAAAATCATCAATCAACTTTGATAATTTAGAGAGGCAACCAGGGGATCATCCTCCTTATCCGTTTTCTTATTTAAATGACAATATTAACAATCAACAAATTGACTGTTATATAACTTACACAAATAGCAAAACACATCAAATCATTAAAGATAATCTAGAAAAATCGGCTATGTATGGCGGCGCTATATCTGGCAAGGGTCCTCGTTATTGTCCTTCAATTGAAGATAAAATACATCGTTTTTTTGATAAGGATCGCCATCAAATTTTTCTTGAACCGGAAGGGTTAGATTCTGATTTGATTTACCCTAATGGAATTTCAACCTCTTTGCCTTTAGATGTACAAGAATTGTTTGTTAAAACTATTTCTGGTCTTGAAAATTGTAAAATTATTCAATCTGGCTATGCTATTGAGTATGATTTTATTGATCCTCGTCAATTGCTGCCCACCTTAGAAACTAAAAAAGTAAAAAATTTATTTTTGGCTGGTCAAATAAATGGTACAACTGGCTACGAAGAGGCGGCAGGGCAAGGTTTGGTTGCGGGTGTAAATGCTGCATTAAAAGCTGCCAGAGATAATAGGGAATTTATTATCTCAAGATCGGAAGCTTATATAGGAGTTATGATTGATGATTTAACTACTCTTGGCACTTTGGAGCCTTATCGAATGCTAACATCTCGCGCTGAGTATAGATTGTCTTTAAGAATGGATAATGCCGATCAAAGATTAACTCAAAAAGCAATTGAATTTGGTTTTTGCGGTTCTAAAAGAGAATTAATATTTAAAAACAAGCTACAAAAAATTAATGAAGCAAAAGCAGTTTTGCAGGATTTAAAAATTTCACCAAGCAAAGCAGAAAAAGAGTACAATATTAAAATAAAGCAAGATGGCGTTGTAAGAAATGCTATGCAAATTCTATCCTTGCAAGATGTTGATTTTAATAATTTGCGTAATATTTGGCCTAGTCAAGTTGATACAATTGAAATTGAAGTAAAAAAGCAATTAAAAATTGATGCCACTTATCAATCCTATATTAAAAGGCAGGAAAAGGATTTGGAGCTTTTAAGAGATAATGAAAATATAAAAATACCACTTGATATTGATTATAATCATATCCAAAGTCTATCTTCAGAGGTTCGTGAAAAACTTAATCAATTTCGCCCTAATTCTATTGCTTCGGCGTTAAAAATTGGTGGAATTACTCCATCTTCAATTGTAGCAATAATGGTCTATTTAAAAAAATATAACATTAAAAAAGACAACTAACTTCTTTGCTGGTTAATAAAAAGTCTTTTTATTAAAAAAATTATTATTTTTACTTAAAATGCATAAGATATCTTTTTTTCTTTTTATAAATTTATTTATTTTGGTATCTGTCTTTATTGATAACACTCAAGCTAAAAATATATCAAATGATGATATATTACAAAATATTGAAAAGAGTCTGTTATTTGATAAAAGCGAAGCTCAGGAAGTTAATTTTTATCGCAATCAATCAAAAAAAGGTGATAGTTTAGTTATCGAAAGAGCTCCCAATAGAAATTCAAAAAACAAGCCAGTAATCGATGTTTCTGTAACTGACGTAAAGATTGATAATGATGCTATTAGACAAAGCTTAAATAATGCTTACAATCTTTCTTTAATCGATCAAAATGAAGCTGCTATTGAGATCTACAAAGAAGTTCTAACTATAAAACCAGATGACGAATACAGTAAATTCTCGCTAGCGGTGCTTTATCAAAAAATGAATCAAAATAATCAAGCTAAAAACCTATATCATGAATTATTAGAAAATGATCCTGAAAATAAACATCAAATAATAAGTAATTTATTATCAATCTTAATTGAAGAATCCTCGCAAGAAGCAATTTATTTCCTTTCGAGATTGCATAAACAAAATCCTAAATCTTCATATATTACAGCTCAGCTTGGATTGGCATATGAAAAATTAGAAAATTACGATCTAGCGGCCGAATATCTAGAAAAGGCTAAATTTATAGATTCTGATAATTTAGAATATATTTATAATTTAGCGGTAATTTATGATAAAATGGAAGAAAGTGAGAAAGCTCTAAAGAGTTATAAAATTGTTATTCGCAACTATTCTGATGATTACAATTCTATTCCTATTTCTTTGGTAAAAGATAGGGTTAAATTCTTGAAGATATCAAGTGAGTAATACCAATTCCCATCTAAAAATGAACAATATGAAATTAGAATTTTAATTTTTTTAAAACTTTTAAAATGGGATTTGGTATAACTCACGAGCTAGACTAAATGCCATTAAACATAAAATTATAAGCAACCAAAAAGCTCTGCATTTTATGCAAAACAAGATATTAAAATTTCAATTAAGTGGCAATAATTGAAATAAATTAGTCATCAACATCAAGATTTTCGCTTACAAAGCTAGGCGACGAAGCAGAAGATACGATTGACTCACTTTCATCAATAAAAGCATCTTCTACCTGCTTATGCATCTCTTTGCTAATAGACAAATCTGCACCTCTATGCTCTTGAATATTTTTAATAATATTTTCTTCAATAACATTAACATCAACTTTTCCTTCAGCTATTTCTCTAAGAGAAACAACGGCGGCCTTTTCTTTTGATTCAAATTCAGTTTCAGCCCCAGACATAATTGAATGAGCACGATTACCGGCAATCAAGCAAAGTTTAAATCTGTTAGGTACAACTTTAACGCAATCTTCTACAGTTATTCTAGCCATTTGTAAAATTTAATTAAATTTATTATAAAGTATTATTATAACCAATGAATTAATTAATTTTCAAAAGTAATGTTGGTTGCAGCCTTACGACCTCTATTATCCTCAACCTCATAGCTTACAGATTGACCTTCTTGAAGATTAGCTATATCACTTTGTTGAAATTTGCTAATATGGACAAAAACATCTTTGCTATCTTCGCTGCCTTCGATTGGAGTTATAAAACCATAACCCTTTTCAGGATCAAACCACTTTATTTTTCCTTGTGCCATAAATATTTAGTAGAAAATTATTATTAATTAAAATTGTAAAAAGGTTATTTTAAAAGTTGGGCAATCTATGCAAAATTTTATCCAACTTTAAGGTAAGAAAAAACAAAGCCAACAAAAATGTAAATAAGAAAAGCCTAACTAAATAAAACAGCCGCTTTTTATAATATTTTAAAAAAAATTTATTTGCAAGCAATTTAAATCAATCAAACAAAATCAAAATGATTTAAACCTGAATTTAGCATTTATTTTCAGAATTATCTAGAATATTTTAAAAAATATAGTATACTACCAAGAGATTATTTATTACAAATAATTTTGAAAATTTTAATTACCAATCTCTTGAAAAAAATAT
>JALQXY010000104.1 GCA_023262945.1 Rickettsiales bacterium
TCTAACTTAAATTCTAATAATGAAATTAACCTTAATAGTACCCAGGGTAATACGAATATAGCTGCTAATAAAAATACCCAGAATAGTGAGACAGAAATTAGGGAAGGAACTCTAACTTTAAGTGCTGGCGTTGGTCATGTAGCAGTTGATGCTGCTTATGCAGTTGATGATACTGTAAAAGCAGCAGAAAATTTAAAGAAAGCTAAGGAAAACCTAAGTAGAATGAAAAGACTTCAAAAAGAAGGTAAGGCTACAAAAGACGCAGTTGACGATGCTGAAGCTAATTTGGTAGTTGCTAACTTAAATGTTACTCTAGCAGGTCTAAAAGCTCTAGCAGCAGCAGAGAAAGCTTCAAAGTCTGCTCAAACTCTAGGATTTTATGCTGATGCTCAATTAATTAGAACAGGAGATAAGACCAATATTACCTCTAATAGATCTCAGGAAGTAGCAAGTAATCTAATTGCTAGAAATAATATTAATATTAATAGTGGATCTGCTTTGGTTGCGCCACCTAACGGTGATGTTGGCAACACCAATATTAAGGGTAACGTTCAATCTATTAATTCAGATATAAACATAACAAGCTTTAATGATACAAATATCATGGCTACAAAAAGTGAAAGTTCTTCAGCAACTAAAACGCAAGGATTCAGTCAAACAGTAAGCCTAGGAGCGAGTTATGGAAATTCAGCAACGCAGGAATTAATAAACTCAATAACTGCTCAAATATCTAAAAGAAGGGGTAAGTCTGATAGTAGTAACGTAAACTACACCAACACCAACATTCTAGCTAACAGCGGAACTATCAATATTAATTCTACCAATAATGACACTAATATTAGTGGTGCTAATGTAAATGCAGATAACATAATTATTAATAGTGGTAATAATTTAAATGTTGCTAGTCTTCAAAATACTTCCGTGTCTAAATCCAAATCAAAAAGCGTTGGAGCTGGCGGAGGAAGTGGATCTGGTTCTCTAAGTTACAACTCTAATAAAAGTAGTTTTGAAAGAGATTGGGTTGATGATCAAACCAATATTGTAGCACAAAATAACCTTACTATAAACACAGGAAATAATACCGATGTTAAAGGTGCATTAATTGCAAGCAATAATGATAATCTTTTAATTAATACTGGCACTCTTACTTACTCTGATATTATTGATACAGAGAAACAAGAAAGCAGTGGCTTTGGGATTAGCACTAATATATCTGTTGGTGAAAGTTCAAGAAATCCAGATGCAGGGAATCCAAATCAAGATAAGAATTATTATCCAAATGGTTCAACTACTTTATCATTGCAAAATGAAGGCTATGAGAAAGAGCAAGTTACAAGAGCTGTTATTGAAAATGGAACAATTAACATCACTGATACAGTCAATCGAATACAAGATATTGCTAATTTAAACAGAGAAAGACCCCTGCAAATCAACCCAACTTCCCTCTAAATTTCTGATATTTTCTTTATTTTTTCCTTGTAAAAAAGCAGCAATAAACTAACATAAAGCCAGTATTTATCTGACTTTATATCAGTTTATTAATCGTTATTTTGATTTATTTATGGCTACTTTCTTTTCTTTAGATGCGGCTAGAAGAATTGGTAATAATAACCAATTAATGAAGATAAGCAAGTTAATTAATTGGGGTAGGATTGATTACAAGGTTCGTCGCATTAACAAGAATTTAGGTGATGGTAAAACAGGTGGTGTTGTTCCTTATGATGCACTTTCAATGTTCAATGCAATTCTCTTACAGAATTGGGGTTGTTTGAGTGATGCTGGATTAGAAGATGCCTTAAATGTTAGAATAGATTTTATGTTATTTTGCGACTTTGATATTTCTGACGATATTCCAGATGAATCAACCATTTGTAGATTTAGGAATAAATTAATTGAGAAGAATTTATTAGAAAAATTATTAAATGAAATTAATTCTCAATTAGCTGATTTAGGATTAAAAATACAAAAGGCTAATATGGCAGTATTAGATGCTACTCTTATTGAATCAAATTCTAGACCAAAGAATAAGATTCTTGAAGAAGAAATGCCTGAAGATAGAAATGAGGATGAATTTAGTAATAAAGAAAGCAATAACAATGAATTCAAAGAAATAAAATCATCTGATCCTGATGCTACTTGGTTAAAGAAAGGCAAGAAATCAATCTTTGGCTATAAAGCATTTGCTACGGTTGATGATGAAGGATTTATTGATAAAACAATGACAGTTCCAGCCAATGAATCAGAAATTAATAAATTAGAAGAAATGATTGTTGATTGCCATGAATTTGGTGGAGATAAAGGTTATGATAGTAAAAGTAATAGAAAAGCTCTTCGAGCTAAAGGTATCAAAACCAGAATCATGTATAAAAAGCCAAAAGGCAAACCAATGACCATCTGGCAGAAAAGATTTAATAAAGCCGTATCAAAAAGAAGATTTAGAGTTGAACAGACTTTTGGAACTTTAAAAAGAAGGAAAACGATCTTTTTTATTGTGTTTTGTTATTA
>JALQXY010000017.1 GCA_023262945.1 Rickettsiales bacterium
ATATATATAATACCAATTCCCACCTAAAAAACATATATAAAAACTAAACAATCTGACTTTATCTTTTTGGCTAAAAATTGCAAAAAGGCTTAGGTTCTATAGGTATAGGACTTGCATTTTTTACAATTTTTATCTCAAAAAATATTTTGTCATATTGTTCATTTTTAGATGGGAATCGGTATTATAATATTAACTAAAAGATGGTTTTAGAGGATATGGATTTGGGTTGATTTGATATCTAAAAAATGAATTTGATATCATAAAGCATCTTCAATATTCTTATATCCAGTTATTTGAATATTATATCCCTCAAGACCAACAACTGATTTTTGTGAATTGGTTAATAATGTCATTTTTCTTATACCAAGATCATTAAGAATTTGAGCTCCTATACCGTAATTTCTAAGGGTTTCTTGATGTTTGTTTTGTAATTTCTGCTTTTTATAAAGTAGATTTGTAATTGATTCATTGGGTTGTCTAATTATTACCGCGGCTCCAAAATTGGCTTGATTAATCATTGTTAAAGATTTTTGCAAATTACCACTTTTTAAATTTGTGATATTGCTTAAGCAATCGTTAAAAATATCGAGATGATGCATTCTTACTAAAACGCTTTGTTCGCAATTTTTAATATCTCCTTTAGTAAGAGCTATATGCTCAATATTATCTATAGTGCTACGATAAATTGTAATATCAAATTGACCATAATGACTATTAAATTTATCTTTTTTAACAACTTCAATTAATTTTTCATTTTGTCTTCTATATTCTATCAAATCAGCAATGGTGGCGATCTTCATATTATGAATTTTAGCAAATTTTATCAGATCAGGTAATCTTGCCATTGATCCATCATCATTCATGATTTCACATATAACTCCAGAAGGATTTAAATTAGCAAGTTTAGCAATATCAACAGCGGCTTCAGTGTGACCAGCTCTTACCAAAACTCCGCCAACAGATGATTTGAGTGGGAATATATGTCCTGGACTAACTAAGTCATTTTTTGTTTTATTGGGATCTATGGCGTCCATAATTGTTTTAGCTCGATCAAAAGCCGAAATTCCTGTAGAGATACCTTCGCGTGCCTCAATAGAGACTGTAAAAGCGGTTTTATTGCGTGATTCATTATTTAACGACATTAGTGGCAAATCAAGCTCTTTAATACGAGCTTCATCTAAAGCTAAACATATTAGGCCGCGACCATATTTTGCCATAAAATTAATTTTTTGATCATCGCATTTTACGGCTGGTATTACGAGGTCACCTTCATTTTCGCGATTCTCATCATCAATAAGAATGAATATATTGCCTTTTTTTGCCTCTTCTATTATTTGCGGTATTGTTGCTAATTGATAATCTTTGTTTTGCATTATTTGGTAATTAATTTTTCAAGGTAGCGAGAAATCATATCAATCTCAATATTAACAAGATCATCCTTTTGCAATTTATGAAAATTGGTGTTTTTGTAGGTGTGAGGAATTATATTAACATCGAATTGGTTATTACTTATATTATTTATAGTTAAGGAGGTGCCATTAATTGTAACAGAGCCTTTTTTAGAAATATGTTTATTTATTTCTTTAGGGGTGTTTATAGAGAAAATCCAAGATTCTTGATTGGGCTTTATATCATCTATTTTTGTAACACAATCAATATGGCCTAGTACCATATGTCCACCAAGTTCATCACCAACTCTAAGGGCAAATTCAATATTTATTAAGTCACCGATTTTCCAGTTTGTAATTGTAGTTTTATTTTTAGTTTCTTGTGAAACCTGAAACGATAATATGTTGGATTGTTTTTTAATTAAGGTAAGGCAAATACCATTGCAAGAAATTGAGCAACCAATATCAAAATTTCTATTATTAGTAATTTTAAGTAGTTCAATATCAATGATAAGATCTTTTGTTTGATTATCGGTAATTTTTAATATTTTACCAAGATCGGTAATAATCCCAGTAAACATTAGTTTTTAGCAGAATGAATTGTTTTCTTGATATTTTTTTTAATTTTATTGATAGCATTTTCTTCAATTTGACGAATTCTTTCGCGAGAAATTTTATATATCTTGCTAAGCTCTTCTAATGTCATGGCATTCTCAGCTATTTGTCTTTTATTTAATATATCTTTTTCTCTTTCATTAAGTTTAGCGAAAGCTTGATAAAAAAGCTTCTCTTGTCTTGATTTTTCTTGATTTATTATAGCAATCTCTTCTTGAGATGGATCATTACTTGCTATTGTTTCTCCTATTTCTTTTTCATTAGTGTCATTGATAGCGATTAGATTGTTTAACGAGCTGTCTGATTGACTTAATCTAGAATCCATTTCAGCAACTTCTTTTGATGATAAATTTAAAATATTAGAAACTTCTTCTATTTGATCATTGTTTAGCTGAGAGTCGCCGACTGCTAATATTTTTTTCTTAATTTTATGTAAATTGAAAAATAGTTTTTTTTGTGCTACGGTAGTGCCAATTTTTACTAAAGACCAAGAGCGTAGAATATATTCTTGTATAAAAGCTTTGATCCACCACATTGCATATGTTGAAAGACGAAATCCTTTATATGGGTTAAATTTTTTAACAGCTTGAATTAATCCTAGATTTCCTTCGGCAATAAGATCGGTGATTGGTATCCCGTAATTTTTAAATTTTGTTGCCATTTTAACAACTAATCTTAAATGACTTTGTATTAGTTTTTTGGCAGCTTGTTTATCGTTATATTTGAATAACTTTACGCCATATTCATATTCTTCTTCATCTGTTAATAAAGGAAACTTTTGAATCTCTTTTATATAATTGTTAAAACCAGAAGAGTAGCTTGTATTCGAAGATAAAAAATTTTCGTTAAGAGAACTAATAGATATTTCTGTCATATTGACCCCCTTTGATAAGTTGCATTGATAAAGTTGCATTCGATAATATTAACAATTATCATTATATAATTTAATTATAATCGTACAAAATTCAAGGATCAATATTTTTTTAAAAGATTGGTATAGTAGTATTTACAAACTTTAAAGATTAAATATATTCAATTCTAATATCGTATTTTTTTGAAAGATATTTCATGACATCTTTTCTTTCTGGCTTAGAAAGAATGCGATCAAAAATTATTATTTCAGAAATTCTACCTGAGAAGGGGCTTGATCCTCCTCTTTTACTTCCAAGAGTTATGCCAGATATAGAATTATTTCCTGGATTTATAGTTGCTCCACCAACCACGTCATCAGTGTTATCAAAATAGAATCTAGATTCGCTACCTTTTAGATAAGAAACTAATATATGTTTTTTATTTAAGGTAAAATAAATAGTATTTGAAGAAGTGGAGGTCCATGCTTGTAGCCCAGCATTAAGAGATAATTGACTTGCGACATATGAATAGAATGTAGCATTTCTACCAAAAAAACTATCAAAAAAAGTTAGATTATAAGCATTAGCTGATAAAACAAAAAATAATGTGGCCTCTTTAAGATCGCCTTGTTTTAAATTATCTAAAGTTAAGTTGCCATTGCTTTGTCCATGAAATTCTATTGATGGTAAATTATTAATACCATTTTCCAAGTAAGTTATTGCCGAACTGGGGCTGCGACTTAGTGTATTATGTTGGCTTACTATAGAATATGGATTTATGTCATACCAAGCGCTGATATTTGAGCCATCTTGAATTTCATCTATTTTTAATGATTCTTTAAGAGATGTTTCGTACCAAGCGACAAGTCCTTTAATTTTTTCAACTCCAGAATTTATTGTTATATTGCGAGCATTGGTAATTTTTGAAGATTTTATAATTGCAATTGATTGAGTAATCATAGCTATTAAAAATGCTATTATAGAGATAACTATGGATATCTCAACCATACTGTAAGCCAAAAGCTTTTTTTTCATAATTATTTTTTTTAAAATAAAGATATTAATAATCCAATTTTTCTAAAGATTAGCAACCTTAATATCATATTTTTTTGAAAGATATTTCATAACGCTTTTTCTTTCAATTTCTTTTAAAGGGCGATTAAATATTATTAATTCAGATATCAATCCTTTGTAAAATGTTTTATTATTTGCTTTAGATCCTAAGCTTATACCATGCATATCATTATCGCCAGGATCTTTATCTACTCCGCCAACCTTTTCCGTAGCGTTGTTGATGTAAATTCTTGATTTTGCTTTATTAAAATTTATATTTAAAATGTAATCATTATTAACTAGGATGTTTGTTGGAGAATAGGTTACTGCTATTGTATCATAGGGTGCGGCTCTTAATTTTATTGAATTGCTTGATTCAAAATATACTAATGATTCCGTAGTATCACTATCATTTGATGAGGCTATTATAGAGCCACCTGAAGCTAAAAATGGTTTTGTTACTATAAAGATAGATCTTTGAGATAAGCTTCCTTGGCTAAAGCTATCTAAAATCATTCTTTGCTCTGATTGCCCTTGAAAAAATATAGAAGGTAATTTGTTTATACCATTTTTAACAAATTTAGTGCTATTATTTTGTATTTTAGTTAAATTATTTTTTTGCTCAGCTGCTAAATTTGGATTTATATCATACCAAGTGCTAATCTTTGATCCATCTATTGTTTCTTCCATTTTTAAAGATTCGGGAAGAGTTGTTTCATACCAAGCAACTAGACCTTCGATATCTTTTACGGGAGATGTTTTTGTTAAATATCTAGCATTTGCAAGATCCGTAACCTTAACCAAATTATTGCCAAGAGTTACAAAAATCATCAAGGTTGCTATAATTATCAATACTACACTTAATTCTAGCATGGTGAAAGCTTGCTTCTTTATCATTTTATATACAAGTTATTATACTGTAAAATTATTTTCTACCAGAAGGCTTTTGCGTAGTTTGGAACTTTGATATTTTTGCTGTTATCTTAGCCTTATGAATTTTAATGCAGCTCCATCCATGTAGTTATAGGATTTTTGGCAGCTTTTACTTCATCAAGTCTTTTTCTTGGTGTAGACTTAGGGAATTGATGAAATTTTTCACCATTATTATTGGATATTTCTTTAGCGATATAAATCATTATATTAATAAAGTTATCAATTTCTTTTTTACTTTCAGTTTCTGTAGGCTCAATTAACATAGCATTTTGCACTACTAATGGAAAGAATACTGTCATAGGATGTATGCCATATTCAATTAATCCTTTAGCAATATCCAAGGTAGTAATTCCATGTTCTTTTTGTAGCTTATCGTTTAATAAGCATTCATGCATGCAATTGCCAGGGAAGGGTATATTATAGTAATTTTTAAGTTTGTGCATAATATAGTTAGCACTTAGTACTGAATCTTCAGCAACTCGTTGTAAACCATCGGATCCATGTGATAAAATATAAGATAAAGCTCTAACATGCATACCGAATTGACCATTAAATCCTTTAACTTTACCAAAGCTATTTTTTGGAGTATATAGCTCATAAATATCATTAACTTTTCTTACATGAGGCGATGGCAAAAACTCTTCTAATTCTGATCTAACTGCTATAGGACCAGATCCAGGTCCTCCACCTCCGTGAGGAGTGGAAAAAGTTTTATGTAGGTTAAAATGCATTACATCAACACCTAAATCGGCTGGACGAACTTTACCAACGATAGCGTTATAATTTGCGCCATCGCAATAAAAATAAGCACCAACTTCATGTATTAAATCGGCAATTTTTTTGATATCTTTTTCAAAACGACCGCAAGTGTTAGGATTGGTAATCATAGTACCAGCAATTTGCGTACCATATTCAGCTATTAATTTCTTGAAAGCTTCAAAATCAATTAAACCTTCGTGGTTGGTTGGAATAACTTTTATGTTGTAACCGCACATGGCCGCAGTAGCTGGGTTAGTTCCATGCGCTGAATCTGGAATTAAGATAATTTTTCTTGTTGATGATTCACCATTTAGTTCATGAGCTTTTTTAATAACCATTATACCAGCCAATTCTCCTTGAGCGCCAGCAGCTGGAGCTAAAGAAACTGATGTTAAGCCGGTTAATTTGCCAAGCCAGTTTTGCAATTCATGCATTAGTTGAAGAGCTCCTTGAATAGTTTGCGAATCTTGCAATGGATGAATATCGGCAAAGCCAGAAAGTCTAGCTAGTTTTTCGTTTAATCTTGGATTATGCTTCATGGTACATGATCCTAATGGATAAAAACCAGTATCTATTGAATAATTTTGGTTAGAAAGCCTTACAAAGTGACGAATAACTTGTGGCTCATTAACTTGCGCTAGACCAATTTCTTTTCTTGGTGATTGTCCAGTTTTAATTGAAAAATTATTAATATTTGGTAAATCAACTCCACAAGCTCCTTGATTTGAGTGCTTAATCAGTAGATCGGTTTCTTGGTTAAGACCAATTTGTTTAGGAACAAAACTTGTATCAGTGTTCATTATTTCTGCTAATTGTGATTTCATGATGTTATTTTAAAACTTTTTCTAGTGAATTGGCTAATTTTTTCATATCTTCTTCGCTTGTTAATTCGCTAACAGCAAGAATTATTTTGTTATCTTTAGCATAACCGCTAATAATATCATCTTCTAATAATTTTTGATTAACTAAATTTGCATCTTTGCTAACCTCTATAGTAAACTCATTAAAGAAATTTTGGTTTAATATTTTTAATCCTTTTATACCCTTTAATTTATCATAGAGATCACAGGCTTTTTTATGGTTCATGAGAGCTAATTTTTTAAAACCGTTTTCACCAAGAAGGGATGCGTGTATAGTGAATGCGGTAGCACATAAACCTTGGTTAGAGCAAATATTAGAAGTTGCTTTATCTCTTCTTATATGTTGCTCTCTAGCGTTTAAAGTTAAAACATAACCTAGCTTGTTATCTTTATCAACGGTGGCACCACATATTCTTCCAGGCATTTGTCTTATAAAAGTTTTTTTGCAAGAAAAGAATCCAAGTAAAGGGCCTCCAAAATTAAGACCAACTCCAATTGAAGAAGCTTCGCCAACTACTATGTCAGCCATTTTCGGTGCTTGCAATAAACCAAGTGAAACTATTTCATTAACTACTACAATCATCAAGCAACCGACTTCGTCACATTTTTTTCTTACTTTATCAAGATCAGGAATTTCTCCATAAAAATCTGGATACTGTACTATAGCAGCTGCGCAATCTTTAGTGATTTCGTTAGAAAACTTAGCATCATTTAAATCAAGAAAAGTTTGAGTAACTTCTTGATAATCTGGATGGAGGTTATTTGTTATAGCAATAATAGTTTTATCTTTTTTGATACGCATAGCCATTAAGCAGGCTTCTGCTAGAGAGGTGGCTCCATCGTACATTGATGCATTAGAAACCTCCATTCCAGTTAGTAATGATATAATACTTTGAAACTGAAATATAGTAGCTAAAGTTCCTTGAGATATTTCTGGTTGATACGGGGTGTATGATGTTAAAAATTCTGAACGTTGTATAATATGATCAACTGCTGCAGGAATATGGTGTTTATAGCATCCAGCTCCTAGAAAAAAGGGTAGTTGACTAGATGATTTATTTTTTTGTGCAAGATTTTTAAGATGATTTTCAACTTCAATCTCTCCTTTGTGATTTGCTAAATTTGCTATCGGTTCTTTTAGTAAAAATTCTTCGGGTACCTCTGAATATAGTTGATTCACATTGGCTATACCAATGGATTTTAACATTTCATTTTTATCGTTAGAAGTTAAGGCTAAATATCTCATCTATTGCAATAAATAATTAAAAATTAATTTAAAAATTATCAAATAACCTCATCTAACTTAATAGATGAATAATGATAAGTAGTAATTTATATCAAAGTTCATATTTAAACGAATTAAATTCGACTTTAAAGATGAAATTTGGTATTACAGTTGAAACAAGCTTGTTTTTACTCAAATTTTATTTTTTTATTGACCGATTTGATTTTAAACAAACTTTATATTTTAAAGTTTTTGTTTTTTTTAAGATCTTTATCTTAAAAATTATTTTGTTGAAAATTTAATTAAAACTGTCATTACAGACAAAAAACATAATATTTTTTTTAATTATGTAAAGCTTTATTTAATTTAAAACAAAAAATATAAATTTAAAATTAAAATATTTTTGCTTTTTAATTAAACCCAAAACCATCAATAAAAAATAATTTATACCATTATCTCATAGTATATCTAGCTACGATAAAAAAGATTTATGCATCAAAAAGTGCACTAAAATTTTTTTATCATAACTAGATATACCATGATTTAATGAACTAAATCAACTTTCTATTGACGGATTTGGGTTTAACAAAATTAGTATCAATCTTGCACTGATATTGATTTAATTTCTGGTGGAACATATTTTTCATCATGCTTAACCAGCAATTCACGGCTATAAAATTTATTTTTAGAAAAATCTAAATAACCTTTAGCAACAATGCCTTGACCTTGACGAAATAAGTCGGGCAAAATACCTCGATAATTAATCAAAATTTCATCATTATTATCTGTAATAATAAATTCAACTTCCAAGCTATTAATCTTATTAACTGAACCCTTTTTAACTAAGCCACCAATTCTAAATTGCTGCCCATCTTGTATTTTACTTAATATTTTTTTATCGACTAATTCACTAGGAGAGTAAAAAAAAACTATATTATCACGAAAATTTATAATAACAAAAAACAATGCTAATATTGATATAGCAAATGTTGTACCTACAAATAAAAGACGCTTTTTTTTATTTTTTAACATTTTTAAATTTCTTTCATAATTAGAAATTAGTTTTTGCTTTACTTTATTTCATATTTGTGATATTATTAATTCGTACATAAATAATCGATCTTTTTATAAAAAAAAGATAAAATACAAATATACTAATACCAATTCCCATCTAAAAATAAACAATATGACAAAATATTTTTGAGATAAAAATTGTAAAAAATGCAAGTCCTATACCTATAGGACTTAAG
>JALQXY010000080.1 GCA_023262945.1 Rickettsiales bacterium
AACGATTTTTCTATGTTTTCTTTAGTGTTTTTAATGATTTTTTACCAAGTTCCATTTAATACCAATTCCCATCTAAAAATGAACAATATAACAAAATATTTTTTAAGATAAAAATTGTAAAAAATGCAAGTCCTATACCTATAGAACTTAAGGCTTTTTGCAACTTTTAGCCAAAAAGATAAAGTCAGATTGTTTAGTTTTTATATGCTTTTTAGTTGGGAATTTGCATTATACCAAAGTTCATTTTGTTGCATAGATCAATTAATTTTGATAATTGGTTGCAACTTAAAAAGTTAATTTTATACCCAAAACTATCTTCAACCGGATAAATTTAACAATATAATTTTCCTTATTTGGTTATTAAATTCTTTAGAAAAATTATAAAATTCTTACGAAAAAATAAGTAACTAAATCAAGATTAAAAAATTATAAAAAGAAAATACAAACCTATAATTTAAAATTAATTTAATCCATGAAAAATAGTAAATTATTAATATCATTGATCGCTCTAATTATTGCTAGTTATAATGCTAATGCTGCTGGATATTCAACTGGCCTAACTTCAACTTCAGCTTTAGCCAATTCTTATGCTGGATCTGCAGCTGGAGCTCATGATATAAGTGACATATTGCAAAATCCTGCCAATCTTTCTGATTTAAAAAAAGGTCAGTTTATTGCCTCTATAAGTCATCTTAATTTAGATATTGACGTAGATAATGCTAGTCTTGATGGAAATAGCGACGGTAAAGAGTTGCAAGATGTTGGAGAAGATGCGCAAATTCCTGCTTTATATGTTGCCATGCCTTTGACTAAAGATCTTTCTTTTGGTTTATCTGTAGCTTCGCTATTTGGTCTTGCGACAAAATATGACTCAGGCTGGGTGGCTTCTGACATATCTTTAGAAAATAATATATTATCTATAAATATTAACCCAAGCTTATCATATAAAATCAACGATAAAATATCAATTGGTGCTGGTTTTCAAACGCAATATGCTAAAGCAACTTTTACCAAATCTGCTAATGATCTTGGTAGTCCATTAGTAAAATCAAAAGGTAATGATTGGGGTTATGGTTATAATTTTGGTTTAAAATATAACTTCAACGATGACATAAAGCTCGGTGTTGGTTATCGTTCAAAGATAACTCATAAATTCTCGGGTAGCACTAATGTTGCTAATTTAGTTATAAATTCTGACGTTACATTTAAAACTGACACGCCAGAATCAATAACAGCTGGTTTAACTTATCAAGTCAAAGATAATTTGCAATTAGCTTTTGATACTAGTTGGACAAGATGGTCAAGATTACAATATATGACCTTTAATCATAGTAAAAATCAAAATATTTTGAATTTAGTCAATACGGTTAAATTTAAATGGCGCGATTCTTTTCTTTATTCTTTAGGTGCAAATTATGACTTCAATGATAATCTTCTATTAAGATTTGGCACTGCTTATGAAGCAGATGCGGTTACAAATGCTAATAGAAATTACTCAGTCCCTACAGGTGATAGAATTTGGCTTTCAACTGGCTTAAGATATAAATTATCTAAAAATTTAGCTATTGACGCCACATATGTAAATCAATTATATGATAATGTCGAGGTAGATACTTCAGCCGATAAAATTAATAGTTCACTTGAGAAGAAAACTAATTCTATTTATGGAAAATTTAAAACTAGAGTTGATGTTATATCTTTTGGTTTAAAAGTTGATTTCTAGATTTAAATAATCTTTACAAAAAAGCTCGATGCATAATTTAATTCATCGAGCTTTTTTTATATCAAAAATCATATCTAAAAAACCTATATCAACTAATTTAAGACCCCTGCAAATCATCTAATTTTAATTGATTTTTTTATGAAATTTCTCTCTTTTTCCTTGTAAAAGATAAGTGCTAAACTAACATAAAGCCATTATTTATCTGGCATTACGACCGTTTACTAACATTTATTTTTTACT
>JALQXY010000163.1 GCA_023262945.1 Rickettsiales bacterium
CGACGAAGTCAAAGACGACTATCAAAAACTTTTTAAGATCAAGATATGATAAAAATAGTAAATATTGCATAGGTTTTTTTAGAATATTTTTTAAAGAAATAGGAATGTTAAAAAATATTTACAGCCGAAATATGCAGATGAATAATGGTCTAAAGTTATTAAATCAAGAATTGATTGAATTAGTAAAGTTTAGAAACGTATAAAGGTAAAAAGATTGATTTTTGGCAAAAAGTAATCAAAATTTCCTCTTTTGAATTTATTTGTAATTTTTTATTCTGTGAAAAAGGAGAATTTAAAGTATAAAATAGTGTATTATCAGTTTATGGTTGGCGCTCTACATAATTTTATAGGACGTGGATCTTCTGGAGTAACCATAATACCAGTAGCAATCATTTATTTTGCCTTATCTGGAATATTTTCTATTTTAATGGGTTACAGTCCACTGAATCCTCCTGGTCTTCTAGTTATATTCTCGCTAATGTTATGCATAATGCCTTGGGTAATACTTAGTAATCTTATACATAAGAAGGCATCAGAAATACAAATCAAATTTAAGAAAGTTGCCAATATTAGCGATAATTACTCCTTTTATAAAGGGGGTAATAGGTTTGTAATTTTTCTAGGATTTATTACTGTGGCTACTTGCAATATAGCTATTCTTTTTTATATTCTATTTTTGTTTTCTACTTATCTTATTAGAATTTTAAGTAACTTTACCTAGGTCTTTAATTAAAAAATATGACGAATAATCAAAATCATATCGAATTTGAGTTATCTTTAAATTTAGAAACTGGCCAAACTGAGCTCACTAAAGTAAATTATAGCACAATACCTGATAATCCGGGATTAAATAATTTCATTGCTCATGATTTAGCAACAACGACAACCACGGCTGTTGAATTAAGTCTAAACGAGACTGCAAAAAATTTTGGTAAAGATTTTTTAAATAAATTTAAAAGCGTCACAAATAAGGTTGCAGTTTCTCTTAATATACCGGCTACTTATGCTAAAAATTTACAACAACTTGAAATTGATGGCATCGATTGGACAGACCCTTATATGGCTGGAATATTTTCTGCTGGTGATTTGGCTGCAGGATTTGTAGGAGCAGAAGTTGGAACTTTTACTGGTGGTTTGATTGTAGGAGCTGTAGGAGTAACTGGCTTCCCTGCCGCAGCTATAACGGTTGGTGCTGGGACCGCCTTTAGTTTTTTATCAACTGATTTACTTGATAAATCTGGGGTAAAATCTGTCATAAATAACGCCGTAATTAATGCTAGTTCAGAAAATGCCTCTATATATCTTGATGATACACAAATCATATACAAATCAGACAATCAAACAGTGGTTGCAACAAGCGAAGAGATTGCTAAAAAATTAGTTCAAGATTTAATAACTGGTGATTATGTGCCAGCTGATGCGCCCTATACTCCAGCTAAAATAAAAGTTAATGATGATGAATTTTCTGCCACCAAAGGCAATAACCAAAACATAACCCAAGATAAAAACCTATTCCCTA
>JALQXY010000112.1 GCA_023262945.1 Rickettsiales bacterium
ATAATAAATATGAAGTAATTGGGTATTTAATTTATGGAAATAGTATTAAGTCCTATAGGTATAGGACTTGCATTTTTTACAATTTTTATCTCAAAAAATATTTTGTCATATTGTTTATTTTTAGATGGAGATTGGTATAAAAACTAAACAATCTGACTTTATCTTTTTGGCTAAAAATTGCAAAAAGCATTAAGTCCTATAGGTATAGGACTTGCATTTTTTATAATTTTTATCTTAAAAAATATTTTGTCATATTGTTTATTTTTAGATGGGAATTGATATTAGCAAAAATAACGATATCAATCAAGTCTTTTTGGGGGAATATTCAAACCAAATCAGCTTTCTATTGATGGATTTTGGTTAAAGTTAACTGCTAAAATTTCGTAGGTGATTGTTCCTCCGGGTGTGTTTACTTCTATTTCATCGCCGATTTTTTTATTGATTAATGATCTAGCTACAGGGGAGGTTATGGATATTAAACCAGAATCAATATTTGCTTCATATTCACTAACGATTTTATAGCAAACTTGCTTTTCGTTATCGATATCGTCAAGAGTTACGGTGGCGCCAAAAATAACAATATCTCCTGATAATTGATTGACATCGACAATTTCTGATCTAAGAAGACGATCTTCAAGATCTAGAATTTGTGCTTCAACTAAGCCTTGCTTTTCACGAGCAGAGTGATATTCGGCATTTTCTTTGAGGTCGCCATGATCGCGAGCTTCGGCTATTTGCTCGATTATTTTTGGCCTTTGTATGTTTTTTAGGTTGTCAATTTCATTTTTTAGCTTTTTATGACCTTCTTTTGTTATTTGTAATTTTTGCATTTTTATCTCCTATACTAATATTTGTAGGCGTCGTTTTTAAAAGGGCCTTGTTTTTTAATATTTATGTAAGCTGATTGCTTATCATTAAGAGTGGTGATTTTGGCGTTTAATTTTGCCAAATGTAGTATTGCCACTTTTTCATCGAGTTTTTTGGGTAAAATATAGACTTTATTTTGATAATTTTTATGATTTTGCCATAATTCTATTTGTGCCATAACTTGATTTGTAAAGCTAGCTGACATTACAAATGCACTATGACCAGTGGCGCATCCTAAGTTAAGTAGACGACCTTCGGCTAGTAAAATTAACCTTTTACCATCAGAGAGTTCAATTTGATCGACTTGTGGTTTGATATTGGTCCATTTGTAGTTTCTTAAGGCTTCAACTTCAATTTCATTGTCAAAGTGACCAATATTACCTACAATGGCGCAATCTTTCATTAGTCGCATATGATCTATGGTGATTACATCAACATTGCCAGTGGTGGTAATAAAAATATCGGCTTGATCAACAAAATCTTCAATTGGTGCTACAGTAAAACCTGCCATTGCTGCCTGTAGGGCGCAAATTGGATCAATTTCAGTTACTACAACTCTTGCTCCTTGTGATTTAAAAGCCTCAGCGCAACCTTTACCAACATTACCATAGCCGCAAATTACAACCATTTTTCCTGCTATCATTACATCGGTTGCTCTTTTTATGCCATCAATGACACTTTCTTTGCATCCATAAAGATTATCAAATTTTGATTTAGTTACTGCATCATTAACATTAATGGCAGGAACTTTTAGAGTTTTTGCTTTTTCCATTTCATATAATCTGGCAACTCCGGTGGTTGTTTCTTCGGATAAGCCTTTAATATCTTTGAGTAATTCTGGATATTGTTCGTGAATGATTTTGGTTAAATCTCCGCCATCATCAAGTATCATATTAGGACGCCAATTATCATTGCCAGTGATTGTTTGCTTAATGCACCATTCATATTCTGCTTCAGTTTCTCCTTTCCAGGCAAAGACAGGTATATTTTTAGCAGCAATGGCCGCCGCTGCTTGATCAACTGTTGAATATATATTGCAAGAACTCCATCTTACTTCGGCGCCAAGGTGGATTAGGGTTTCTATTAATACCGCTGTTTCGATTGTCATATGAAGGCAGCCAGCAATTTTTGCCCCTGTTAAAGGTTTTTGATTGCCATACTCAGCACGAAGCGACATTAAGCCAGTCATTTCGTTTTCTGCTAGAGTTATTTCTTTACGTCCCCAATCGGCTAGAGAGATATCTTTTACTTTGTAGTCTTGTTTCATTTTAATTAAAAGAAGTTTTTAAGGATGAGTTTTTAAGATGATTAATATTGATTGGTCTTTATCGATTTAGTTTTGCTAAAGCAACTCAAATAGTCAAGAAAGGAAATAGTAATAAAAATAGCAAAGGTAAGATTGCAATATAGCTAAAAACGTATTTTCCGTTATTTTTTGCCATGTTGAATAGTAGTAGAATTATAAAATTTGTTAAAATTATTAAGAAATATAACAAAAATTCAAATGGTAATAAGCCAATTGAGGCGATGAGAATAATTTTGATATAGTCAAATGATTGTTGCTGATTAAAAAAAATATTTTTGCATTTTTTATAAAAAATTTGATAAAATGCAGTGGCGCATATAACGCCAATTAATGAAGAATATATGATACCAAAAATACTTTGTTCTAGAAGAATTCTATTAATGATTAACAATATCAATAAAAAGATTAACAAAGGATTAGGAAATGACTTATGAGTGTAGTCAGTAACCAGTAATATTACAAAAGTAACTGATATTAAGGAGTAGATAATAAAATTTTCACTAAAAGAAAAGTTAAGATAACAAATTATAAATAAGATAGTTGTTGCTAATTCAATAAAAAGGTGAGTACGAGGAATTTTTGTTTGACAATTACGACATCTTCCTAAGGTAAAAATCCAGTTTAATACTGGTATTAGATCTCTAGTTTTAATTATTGATTCACAATTTGGGCAACGAGATTTTTTGCCAAAATAACGACCAAAACAAGATTCTTTTAATGGTAAGCGATAGGCAAATAATGTAGCATATGAGCCAAAAATAGCACCGAGAGCCGCCGCTAAAAAGGCCTCAAATAGATTTATATCTTCCATAATTTTATGTAAATTTAAGTATTAACCCGTGCATAAACTAGTTAAAGATGGGAATTGATATTATAACAATTCCCACCTAAAAAACATATGAAAACTAAACAATCTGACTTTATCTTTTTTGCTAAAAATTGCAAAAATCCTTATTGTTTATGGCGCTAACATACCGCCAATCATTTTCTCAACACCTTCTTGTCGTAGGTTAGAAGCAATCCGTTTAGT
>JALQXY010000136.1 GCA_023262945.1 Rickettsiales bacterium
ACCATTGCGCAGGACTGTCAAAAAGTTGTCGTCGAATAGAGCCATTGATACCCCAATGTTCTCTGCCATGGCAGTGGTTGAAAGCATCATCGCTGTAGCTGTTGCCAGTATTTTAGTTTTCATTTTGTATTCCTCCCTTGGAATTTTTGCGGACGCATCCGCAGTTGTTAAAACTGTTTTATTTGATTAAATCTCAAGCCAAAAAGATAAATAACTTAATCGTTTATTTTTAACTGCTTTAAAGATGAACTTTGGTATTATATTCTTTTAGGTAAAATTTTAATCATTTCTATAGCATCACAACCATCTTCGTAATAATTAGGTTTGATTTTACCAGCCTTATATCCTATTGATTCATAAAGTATTTTTGCTGCTTTATTATCAATGCGAATTTCAAGTTTAATTCCTTGTTTTTTTATAACATGAGATTCTGCCTCCAGTAATAATTGCTTAGCGATAGATTGTCTTCGATATTGTGGTAATATTGCCAATGAGTAATGTCTTGCCAATTTATGGCGTGGATTTATTAATGTAAGTATATATCCAGTTATAGTTTGATTTTGTTGCGCTACCAATAAAATATGATATTTATGATTTATAAAATTACGAAGTGACTTTTTAGATAAAATATCATTTTTGAAACATTCTATTTCAATATTATATAATTCTAAAAGATCTTCATTTTTAGCTTTGCGTACAATTATCATATAGTTTTAATTAGATAATTTTTCTTACCTTAATCTAAGATTCTGTCATTTTTTTAGCTTGATCTTCAGCTTGTAAAGATTCGATAAATTCTTCTAATTCTCCTAGCATAATATTCTCAATATTGTAGCTAGTAAAGTTTATACGATGATCAGTAACACGACTTTGTGGAAAGTTGTAAGTACGAATTCTTTCGCTGCGGTCCCCGCTGCCAACTTGACCTTTTCTAGTGTCAGCTCTTTCTTTTTCTGCTCTTTCTCTTTCAGCTTCATAAAGTCTTGATCTTAAGACTTTCATGGCTTTTTCACGATTCTTGATTTGCGATTTCTCGTCTTGCATAGAAACAGTAACCCCAGTTGGTAGGTGAGTGATTCTTACTGCTGAATCTGTGGTATTGACTGATTGACCTCCTGGACCAGAAGATCTAAAAACATCAACTCGTAGATCTTTTTCTTCTATTTTTATATCAATTTCTTCGGCTTCAGGTAAAACAGCAACGGTTGCTGCTGAGGTATGAACTCGTCCTTGACTTTCTGTTTCAGGTACTCTTTGTACCCTATGACCACCTGATTCAAATTTTAATTTAGCAAATACATCATTACCGCTAATCAAAGCCGATGCTTCTTTATAGCCTCCAAGGCCAGTTTCATGGAGTGACATAATTTCAAACTTCCAGCCCTGTCTTTCAGAAAATCTTTGATACATAGCGAATAATTTGGTTGCAAAAAGAGCAGCCTCTTCACCGCCAGTTCCAGCCCTGACTTCAAGAATGGCATTTTTTTCATCAGCTTCATCTTTTGGTAGTAAAGCTACTTTTAATTTCTTTTCAAGATTTTCAATTTTTTTCTCAAGATCAAATTTCTCAATTAACATCATATCTTTCATCTCTTTTTCTTGAGTTTCGAGAAGCATTTCTTCTATATCATTAAGCTCTTGAGTTGATTTTTTATAAGATTTGGCTAGTTCAATAATTGGCGAAAGATCAGAATGTTCTTTGGAGATTTTAGCTAATTCTTGTCCTAGAGATGAAGGATCTATTAATTTTTTTTCTAGATCATTAAATTTTTGGATTATAGCATCCAGTTTTTTTATTATAGACATAATTTTAAAATCTTATTTAATAGTTAACTTCATGAGTAAAACAAATTTTTATGTAACTTCGCCAATTTATTATGTAAATGATAATCCACATATTGGCCATGCTTATACTTCAATTTCTTGCGATATTATAGCACGCTTTAAAAGACTGCAAGGAGTTAATGTTTTTTTTCTAACTGGCACTGATGAACATGGTCAGAAAGTTGAAAAATCAGCACTTAAAAATAATAAAACGCCGCAAAAATTTTGTGATGAAGTATCGCAATCATTTATTGAATTAGCACAAAATATTAATTTATCAAATGATGATTTTATCAGAACAACTGAAGAAAGACATAAAAATAATGTGCAAACTTTATGGAAAATACTAGAAGAAGGTGGATTTATTTATAAAGATGTATATGAGGGATGGTATTCGGTACGTGATGAGGCGTTTTATGGGCAAGATGAAATTATAGATGGTAAGGCTCCTTCTGGGGCTGAAGTTGAATGGCATAAAGAAGAAAGTTATTTTTTTAAATTATCACAATTTGGTGATAAATTATTAGAATATTATGATCAAAATCCACAATTTATTGAACCAAAAACACGTTTTAATGAAGTTAAGTCATTTGTTAAAAGCGGATTACGTGATTTATCAATTTCTCGTAACTCTTTTTCTTGGGGGGTAAAAGTACCAAATGATAATAATCATGTGATATATGTTTGGCTTGATGCTTTAACTAATTATATTTCGGCTCTTAATTACAATAAAAATGAACAAAAATATCAAGATTTCTGGCTTAATTCCAATGAATCACCAATTCATATTGTCGGTAAAGATATTTTACGTTTTCATGCTGTATATTGGCCCGCTTTTTTAATGGCAGCTAATATAAAATTACCATATAAAATATTTGCTCATGGATGGTGGACTAATCAAGGGCAAAAAATATCAAAATCTGTAGGTAACGTAATAGATCCTAAGCAAGAAATAAAATGGCTTGAAAATCTTGGTTGTGACAATGATTTGGCGGTTGATTATTTTCGTTATTTCTTAATGCGGGAAGTTCCTTTTGGTAATGATGGAGATTATTCTCGTGAGAATTTTATTTTAAGAATAAATGCTGAATTAGCTAATAATATTGGCAATTTAGCGCAAAGAACTTTAACAATGATTTTTAGAAATTGTGAAGCAAAAATTCCAGAAGTTGAAGATAAGATTTTAAGGGATTATCAAAAATTTTGTCAAAATTTTGATCAAAAAATACCGAAACTAATTGAAGAATTAAAATTTGACAAAGCTTTGGAAGTTATTATCGAATTTGCCAATCAAATTAACAAAGATCTAAATGATCAAGCGCCATGGAACTTAAAAAAAGAAGGAAAAATTAAAGAAATGCAAAATATTTTATATATTGCTGCAGATTCTGTGAGGCGAATTGCTATTTGGCTTCAACCATTTATGCCAAAATCATCGATAACAATGCTTAATTTTCTTAACTTATCAATCGATGAAATGCAAATTGATGTTTTAAAAATATTAAGAACTGGACATGAAATAAAACAACCCAAGCCAGTATTTTTAAGATTAAATAACGATATATAATGCAGCATAACCTAAAGATTATTTCATGGAATATTAATTCGCTGCGTTTGCGTTTGGGATTGTTAAAAGATTTTGTAAAACAAAATCAACCAGATGTGATTTGTTTGCAAGAAACTAAGGTTATAGATGAATTATTTCCGATAAATGAGATAAAAAATTTAGGTTTTGATTATATAGAATTTAGCGGTGAAAAATCTTATAACGGCGTGGCGATTCTGTCAAAAATTCCCTTTTCTAATCCACAAAAAATTGATATTTTGAGCTATGGTCACAAAAGGCATTTGTCGGTTGATCTTGAAATTGCTGGGCAAAAAATAGTGCTGCATAATTTTTATGTGCCAGCTGGTGGAGATATTGCTGATGTTAATATTAATGATAAATTTGATCATAAATTAAAATTTATTGATTGGATGAGTGATTTTTTTCAAAAGCAATATAAGCAAAAAATTATCATAGTAGGCGATATGAATATTGCTCCTTTAGAGCACGATGTTTGGTCTCATAAACAATTGTTAAAAGTTGTATCTCATACGCCGATTGAAATTGAGAAAATGACTAATTTACAAAAAACTTTAAATTGGATAGATTGTCATCGTTTATTTGTTGATAAGAAGAAAAAGCTTTATAGTTGGTGGAGCTATCGTGCTAAAGAGGCTTTAAAATCTGATCGTGGTCGACGCCTAGATCATATATGGGCAACCCCTAACTTGAAAAGCAATATAAAATCATCAACTATATATCGTGATTTTCGAGATAAAGATAAAACTTCAGATCATGTTCCAATTGAAACTTGTTTTCAATTTTAATTGATTTATTGACAAACAAATTTAATAAACATTAATAAATTTATAGAAATGATATAAATAATAATTTAAAAAATTTATTATATTAACTTATTAATAATTTCAAAATGTCCGAAAAAGTAAAAGTTATATTTGACACAATTGATGGTAGGAAAGAGTTTTTAGTGCCAGAAGGAACAACAGTTCTAGAAGCCGCTCATAATAATGACATTAATCTTGAAGGTGCTTGCGAGGGTTCTCTTGCATGCTCAACTTGCCATGTAATATTGGATAAAGATTATTTTGATAAATTAGAAGATCCTTCTGAAGATGAAGAAGATATGCTGGATTTAGCGTTCGGTTTAACTCCTACTTCAAGGTTGGGTTGCCAAATAGTTTTAACCAAAGACCTAGATGGTATTGTTTTAAAAGTTCCTTCTGAGACTCGTAATGTTTCAGCTAGTTAACAAGTTAATATTTTGCAAATGTTGAAAAAATTTATAGCAAGGCTTATTGTTTTCGTTATTGCCTTATGTATTTCTTACACTGGTTTTTGGTTTTTTAAAGCCAATGAAATTAAAGCGAGAATAATTGGTATTTTGCAAGATAATGCCTTCTATATATCATCAAAAAGTGTTGCAGTTGAAGGATTTCCTTTGAATAACAGGGTATTGATTTCAGATCTTTCTTTTTCTGCACCGACTGATATTCTTTCTTCTCATAAATTTAACATTAAATCTTTAGAATTGGTATCTGAGTTATTTAGTAATGAATTTATTGTTAAAAATATCAAAGATATAAGTTATGATAATGAGTCTGGTTTAAATGGAGTTTTATCTTTCAATCAAAATCCAGAAATTACTCTTGAAATATTGGGATCTAAATCACTTTCTTTTAAATATAGAGATCAAGGATTTAAGATTGTTTCTAACCTTGATAAAAGCACTATTTATGAAGCTGATTCCACCGATTTAATAATTGATTCAAAAATAAATGAAAGTGGCAAAATAACTGCTGATTTAAGAGTTAATATTGCTAAAGCTAATTCTGTAAATTTAACTAATCTTTATCTTAATGGATTACAAAATGACATTATAGAAGCTTTTTCTAAAGGAGATCTTAGAATTATAAGTAACAAAATTGATAATCTTGACGATGCTGAAGATTATATTTTAGATAACATTAATAATTCTGAGGTTGCATTAAAATATGAACCTATATCAGAGCATAATTCAGTAATAGAAAACCCTATAAAATTAAATCCTGAAGATACTATTATTGAAGAAATGGCTATGGAAAGTATTATTGAAGAGAGTGATAAAGATTTATTTAAAAAGCCTTCTGATTCATTTAAAGGAATCGCTCAAGTTGAAGAAAAAGATAATGATGTAATTAAAAAGATAAATGAAATAGAAAGTGATATTGTGATAGATTTATCTTATATATTAACTCCTAACAAGACTAATATCGAAAATACAACAGAGTCTGATCCGACAAAGATTAAATCTATTCCAGTTAAATATAATAAATTATTACAATTAAAAGAACTTACTATTACCAATAATTTATATTCTTTTCTTATCAGCGGATCAATGCAAACATATCTTGATGATGATAGATTTTCTGGTGTTATAGATGTTGAGATAGACGGATTAACTATTTTAACTAATTATATAATTAAATCCTCATCTGACTTAGCTAATAAGAATTTATCAAGTAATGATAATAAATATGGTCAATTTTTATCAAGAATTTCTAATAAAATTGAATCCATAATTGATAATTTATTTTTTGATGATTTGGCTTTAGATGATAAAAATTCTGAAGTTGTTAATCAACAAGACATTGAAAATAATCCTACTACAGAAGAGATTAAGCAAATATCTAAAGAAGATATAATTCAAGGAGATCTTTTGGAAATTAAACCATCAATGGCTAATAATATTGAACCAGAAAAAGAGGGCTATAATTTGAAAAAGAAAAATGAGCTATCTTTCACTATATCAAGAGATAAAAATCTGGAGTATATGATAAATGATGTTCCTTTAAGACAAATTGTTGAAGAGTTATAAAAATTGATAAAAGTTTCTGATATACTGCAAGAAGCGCGACAAGAACTTCAAAAATCGTCTATCATTAGTTATGGTATAGACTCCTTAGTTTTGTTGCAAGAAATATGCAATTTAACCAAAGAGCAAATTATTTTTAATAATAATTTGCAAATAACTCAAGATCTGGCTAACAAATATATGGCAGCTATTGATTTGCGTAAAAAATCAATGCCAGTGGCAAAGATAATTGGCGGGAAAGATTTTTTTGATAGTAGATTTATAGTTAATGAGCATGTTTTAGATCCTCGTCCTGATTCAGAAGCTATCATTGAAGAAGTATTGAATAGCTTTGCTGATAAATTACAAAAAATTAATTTTCTAGAAATAGGCGTTGGTTCTGGCTGTATTGTTTTATCGTTATTAAAAATATACAAAAACTTCCAAGCAATTGCTGTTGATATATCAAAAAATGCTCTTGAAGTTTGTCGCAAAAATGCTGATATTATGGATTTGTCTAATAGAATTAAATTAATCAAAGGCGATTTATTTGCTGACATAAAAGAAAGATTTGATCTTATAATTTCTAATCCACCATATATCAAAACTGCCGACATCAATAAACTTGATCGCGATGTTTCTTATGATCCTTTAATTGCTCTTGATGGTGGCTATGATGGTCTAGATTTTTATCGTAGAATTGCTGATGATGCTATGCTTTATTTAAAAGAATTTGGTAAAATAATTATTGAGATTGGTCATGATCAAGAATTAACTGTAAAGCATATTTTTACAGAAAAGGGATTTAATTTTATCAATAAAAGAAATGATTTAAACGGTTTTACCAGAGTCTTACATTTTGCAAAATAACTTTTTTTCAATATTACTTTATCTTTTTGGCTAAAAATTGTAAAAAGCCTTAAGTTCTATAGGCATAGGACTTGCATTTTTTACAATTTTTATCTCAAAAATATTTTGTTATAATTTTATTTAAAGATGGGAAATATTATTATATCTAAAGATAAGCTTTGGCATTGCGTCATTTATCTTTATAATTTTTATTCCTAACTACAAGAAAAGAGATGTGGTTAATTTAGGCGAGGGGTTGTTCTTCCTGAGAGAAAAGAAAGGCATGAAATGGCATTTGCACTGTTTCCTGGTTTG
>JALQXY010000007.1 GCA_023262945.1 Rickettsiales bacterium
TAGGATTTGCGCGCAGAGCAGCATCCAGAGCTTCTTTGGCCACACTGAACTGCCCTTTGGCTGCGTACAACACTGCCAAATTGTTAAAAGGTTCAGCAATCTCTGGGTAGTCTTGCGTAAGACTCAGATACAAATTGAGTAATTGAAAGTTGGAACAATAGTGATTTGGCACCACAAAAAGATTGGAGCTAGGGTTATTTCTCTAAACCCTTTTAAAAACTGGTGCTATCGAGTGGGATTGAACCACCGACCTCTTCATTACCAATGAAGTGCTCTACCACTGAGCTACGATAGCAAAATAATCCATGATTATCTATATCGATAACTTTTTACTGTTTAATCTTTTGAACTCAGCAAAATAACAATTTTTTTATATTTTAAGAACATTAATTAATTTTATTCAATTAATTAATTGTATTTTAAACATAGTAAATGAATATTAATACTTAGCATACTTAATTAGATTTTAATTTTACCTTTTTAACTAAAAAATTATAAAAATAGCTAACCTTTATTAAGTATAAAGTTCTCGTTCTTTAAAATTAAAATAAAGTTTTCGTTGTAAAATACCAAAGCTTTTAATTTAGTTTTTACTATATTTTTCGGAGAGGTGGCCGAGAGGCTGAAGGCGCCTTCCTGCTAAGAAGGTATACGGGTCAAACTGTATCGAGGGTTCGAATCCCTCTCTCTCCGCCAGTTTAACTGGTTCTAACCTAGTCTCTGCTCTATTTCCTCTTAGTCAACATCAACGCTCTAAGCCCAGTAAATCTAAGGTTTCGTGGCTTCCAAATTTTCAATTCGGTCATCCTTTAAAAGCTAAAAAAAGAGATTTCTTAAATGAAAAAATTGAATTAACAATAATAGAGCAAGAAGAAGAAAAATATCGTGTTGATATAAAGAATTTTGATAATGCCGTAACGCAGAAAGATAGAGAAGATATTGGTGTAAATTTCCTAAGAGCCTTTGGAGTAAATGATTTTAATTTTGGCAACAAAATTATGTCAAATATTACTTCTATATTAGCTAAAAATGGAAAATTGAATGAGACAGATATAAATTTTGCCTATTCATTTTTAAGAGAATTAAAGCCAAGAGACTCAATTGAAACAATGCTTGCGGTGCAAATGTTAGGAACTCATTTATTATCATGCTCATCAATGACAAAAGCCAATTATAATAGCTCTATTGACGCAGTTAGTGAAAACATTAATAGAACCACCAAACTAAGCAGGACTTATATTGCTCAAATGGAAGCTTTAAAAAAATATCGAAGCAAAGGAAGTCAAAAAATTACTGTCGAGCATATTAATGTTAATGATGGCGGAAAAGCTGTAATTGGCTCAACAATTAATAATCAAATTAACAATAAATCTGAGTAAAGGGGTGGTTAAAATGAAAAACTTAACATTACCCCATGCAAGCAATCAATTAACTTTGAAAATGCTAAAAAGTGCCTTGCTAAGACAAGAAAAAAAACTCTTTGCCAATCGCCTGCCATGAAAAATGGTAGATGTAAAATGCATGGCGGAAAATCAACTGGAGCAAAAACAAAAGAAGGCTTAGAAAATATTAGAAATTCTAATTTTAGACATGGACTTTATGCAAAAGAGATACTAGAAGAAAAGAAATATTTTTCTGATTTATTAAAGGAAAATAAGGAGTTTTTGAAGAATTTTTCTTAAACTAAAGATGAAGCTTCTATTTCTAAAAATTCAGCTATTTTATTGATTGTAAATAAAGATAGATTTCTTTTTCCTCTTTCAAGTAAGCTGATATAAGTTCTGTCAAATTCTAATGACAATGCAAGGGCTTCTTGGCTTAGACCTTTATTGGTTCTAGCTTTTTTGAGTTTTGCGCCAAATTGTGTTAAAATTATATCTTTGTCAATCATGAGATTGACTTATGCAAATATAATACTTACAGTCTACGGACTGATAGTCACTATAATTATTTTATCTGAATTAAAATTTTTAAACTAATGAATATTTTTCTATATTGGGGATTTGGAGTTTTTTTATATTTTAAAATTGCTATTTCCATAGTTGACTTTGGGTACAGTGCCGAATTAACGGTCTTATCATCCCTGTTAATTTCTATTACTTTCTGCATTATTTTAATTTCTACAACCAGAGCTTACGCAGTAAAACTTGCCAGATACAATACAAGAAAAATTCTATATAATATTCCAGCCAATAAAAATACATCGCTAGAAATAATAAAGCTTACCATTTTCAGCTACATTACTTCCTCAATAATATTTTTAGCAATAGCTCGTCTTATAGTATTTGAATTCTCCAAAAGATTGAACGGTAAAATTCGTGGTGACGAGGAGATTATATTGACAATAATACTACTATTACCCTTGTTATTACACTACGCAATGATTATTACTGCGGCTAACCTGAATCAAAAAAACCTGCCAATAAAATAAGATACTTTATTGCAATAAAACTTGATCCAATCCTTGATATAAGAAAAAGACCCCTGCAAATCAACCCAACTTCCCTCTAAATTTCTGATATTTTCTTTATTTTTTCCTTGTAAAAAAAGCAGCAATAAACTAACATAATGCCAGTATTTATCTGGCTTTATATTAGTTTATTAATGGTTATTTTGA
>JALQXY010000047.1 GCA_023262945.1 Rickettsiales bacterium
GCCAAAAAGATAAAGTCAGATTGTTTAGTTTTTATATATGTTTTTTTAGGTGGGAATTGGTATAACTCAAAATTAATAACTTCTTCTTTCTTATCGGTTTGGAATATTTAAACTAAGTAGAGGGTCTATTTTGCAATTATATTTATCGACTATTTACCTCTTTCTTGTCCTTTTTCTTTTGCTTCCTCGGCAAAACTTCCTCTGTTCTTTCTTTTATCGAGAATCCTTCTAAGAAAATCTTTTCTTTTCTTTATATATTCTTCAGATGATTTTTCGGCATCTTTTTTGGCATTTTCTTGACTTAATTCTCTAGCTTTCTTTTCATCTTCTAGCCTTTTTTTAAGAGCATTCTTATTTTCTTCTGCATTTTTTTTTGCATCTTCTTTAAATTCTATTGATGCTTTGTTTTGATTATTATCTGAGTTTTCTGGACTCTTTGTATCACTTGAGGTGTTAGAATTATTGCTTGCAGAATTATTACTTTCAGAATTTGAGCCTTCCGGGTTATTATCTGCTGTTGATGGTTTTTTGTTATTTTCTTCTATCATAATTATTATTATTTAGAGGATGATGTTTGAAGAGTAATTCTTGTAACTTATCATCCATTATGTAAGTATAAATTTCCGTAGTTGATATTGTAGCATGTCCTAACATTTCTTGCAAGTATCTTATGTTAATTCCTTTATTTAAAAGATGAGTAGCAAAAGAATGGCGCAAGATGTGAGGGTGTATTATATCTGGATTAAGGCCTGATTTTGTAGCTAATTCTTTAAGCATTTGATTTATTCTTTGGCGCGTGATAGGTTGATCTTTTTCTTTAGAAGTTAACTTTTTTTTAATAATTTGCGCATTTTTCGAACTGCGAATATTGCCAGGAAAAAGCCATTTTGACTGTTTTTGTCCAATATTATCGCGTAAATCTAGATATATTAGCAATTTATTAAGAGATGATTTGCTTAAAGGAGTTATCCTCTCTTTGTTGCCTTTGCCTTTTATTATTAAATAATTTTTTATCTTATTATTCTCATCTTTTTGAATGGAAGAAATTGGAAGATTAACTAATTCACTTATTCTAAGGCCAGATCCGTAAAGAATTTCTAAAATACAAGATAATCTGATACCAAATTCAGAATTATCTTTTTCGGCAAAATCAAGCAGCTTAAATACCTCTTCTATACTAAGAAATTTTGGTAGTTTATTTTGTTTCTTAGGGTTTTCGATATTTTTTAAAGGATTTTGTTCAATTAATTTTTCACTTTCCAAGAAGTTAAAAAAGTTGCGTAAAGCCGATATCTTGCGCGATAAGGATGATGATTTGATATTTTGCTTATGAAGATCTTCGATATAGCTTCTTATATCCGCATCTTTGATGGATATAAAAGATAAATCTTTTTTGTTAGCAAAGCTATAAAATAACTTTAAATCGCAGCTATAAGAAATGATGCTATTTTTGGATAAGCCATCTTCAGCGGCAATTTTCTCAAGAAATGATTCTATTAGATCAATATCATTGATATTATTCATCTTCAACACAGATATTTAATTTATTGCTAATATCTATATCAATGGTTGCGATATTTCTTTTTATAGTAAGATTCTCAATTGATAATATTAATAATATTGTAATTATCGAAGTAAGGCTTATTAAAAAAGTAATATATTTTACAATTCTTGATAAAAGGCTATTGCCTAAAGGAAAAAGCATTTTGACTTATGATTAAAAGAAAAATAAAATTCTTATTTATAATTATATGTTTTTTTAGCAATAATGCTTTTGCTAATATTTCTCTTATCAGAGATAGTGAGATTGAAGATTTTGTAAGTCAAATCGTTAATCCATTATTAAAAGTGGCGGATTTGGATCCAGATAATGTTTCGATACATATAGTTGATGATAACTCAATCAATGCTTTTGTTGCCGGCGGGCAAAATATATTTATTAATACTGGCTTAATTACAAAATTTGATAATCCTGATGCTTTAATAGGAGTTATTGCTCATGAAATTGGTCATATTAAAGCTGGTCATTTGGCAAGATTTAACGAAGGTATTGACAGCGCTAAAAAAGCTTTGATGCTTAGTTACTTGCTTGGTGTTGGCGCCATTGCCAGCGGTTCTTATGATGGGGGTTCGGCAATGATTATGGGAGGTTCTCATATCGCAAATCGTATTAATCAAAAATATACTCGCAATCAAGAAGAGGTGGCTGATCAATATGCTCTTAAATTTCTTGATAAGATATCATATTCAGCAAAAGGATTAATAGAATTATTACAAAGTCTTGCTCAAGAATTTAAGCCATATTCTAAAATAATTGATGAATATAGCCTATCGCATCCAATTAGTCAAAAAAGAATAGATTTAATCAAAGAGCGCACTCGCGGCAAAAATAACAATAATAAAGAGTTGAGTCAATATTTACAAGCAAGAATGAATGTTGTTACAGCTAAAATAAAGGGTTTTACTGGCAAAGCAGAAATCTTATTAGATAATTATGGCAATAATAAAACAAAAATTGCGCAATATATTTTAGCCATTGCTTATCATCGCCACGGCGATAGCAAAAAATCATTGGCAATAATCGACAATATTATACAAGATAATAAATCGAGCTCATCTTTATTTATATTAGGTTTTTTGTATGAATTGAAAGCTCAAATATTAACCGAGTCGGGCGATTTAAATCAGGGCTTAATTTTCTACAAAAAAGCCATCAATCTATTGCCTAAAAAGAGTTCATCTTTAATTAAAATGGCCTTTGTTAATAATATTTTAGCCGCCAATATCAAAGATATAAAATTGCTTAAATTATCTTTAGATTATTTACTAGAAGCTAAGAAGTATGAAAAACTTAATCCTGATTTATATTTAAAATTGGCCAAAATCTATAATAAAATGATGCAAGAAGGTGATTCTTATTTAGCTTTGTCACATTATAAAATGCTGATCGAAGAAAAAGATGATGCTAAAAAATATGCCAAAAAAGCAAAAGAAATATATTCTAAAAATAACAATAAAAATGGACTGATAAAAGTTGAAGATTTCTTAAAAATAATTGAAGAAAATTAACACCATCTCCATAAATTAAATACCTAATTACTTTATATTTGTTGTTTTTTTAACCTAAATAAGTCTTCTATTAAAGGATTTGGGTTTAATTTATAACTTTAAGATCTATATAATACCAATTCCCACCTAAAAAACATATATAAAAACTAAACAATCTGACTTTATCTTTTTGGCTAAAAGTTGTAAAAAGCTTTAAGCCCTATAAAGACCCCTGCAAATCATCTAATTTTAATTGATTTTTTTATGAAATTTCTCTCTTTTTCCTTGTAAAAGATAAGTGCTAAACTAACATAAAGCCATTATTTA
>JALQXY010000066.1 GCA_023262945.1 Rickettsiales bacterium
ATCTTTTTGGCTAAAAATTGCAAAAAGCCTTAAATCTTATAGGAATAGGACTTGCATTTTTTACAATTTTTATCTTAAAAAATATTTTGTCATATTGTTCATTTTTATAATATTTTTGAAGATATTATTTTGCTGATATTTTTTGATTACGATTTTGTTGTAAAAATTTATAAAATATAAAATCAGCATTTTCTTTGCCTTGCTTAATTTCTAATTCAGAAATTTGTAAAGATTTCAATATGCTCATTATTTGATTTAGTGACATATTTTGTATTTGTTTTTTAAATTCAGCTTCAATTTTAAAAAATAATTTTTGCTTTTTGGTTGCAGTTTCATAATCAAGATTGCATTTTTCTACATCATTTTTAGCATTATAAAGCTTAGTAAAATAATTAGTTAAGAAACGAATTATCGTTATAGGATTAGTGTCTTCATTGATTAATTTTCTTGCTTGAATCAAGGATTTACCAAATTTAGAATTGGCAAAATTATTTACCAATTCATTAATACTTAATTCTGATTGATTCACTGTTAGAGTTTCTGCGTCTTCTAACGTTAAATTCTTATCATCATCTAAAAATAAATCTATTTTTGCAATCTCAAGTCTAATAATATCACGCTTTTTATCAAGTTTTTCATATAGTAATTCTAAAATATTTGTATCGAATTTTATTTTTTTGGTTTTTAATTCTTCTGCAATGAACTTTTTTATCGATACTTCATTTTCTTCGTAGCAAGAAAGTGACGCAAAATTAACATTGGTTTCACATATTTTTCTTAAATTGTTAGATTTTTCTAAATCACCAGCTTGAATTAAAATAAAATTATCACTTTTTTGAGCAAAATTATTATCCAAAATCAGAGATTTTATTGATTCAGTTACATTGGCGCTGGAATCATTAATCCAGATTAATTTTCTACCGCCAAGCATAGAAAAAGAAAAAAACTCATCAGCAATAATTGATGAATTTTTAATTAAATTATCTTTGCTGATATTTGCTACTAAGAAAGGGTCAGATATATCAGAAACAATTTTCTTAGCAACTTCTTTACTGTAAAATTCAACTAGTGACAATTCTGGGCCAAAAATTAAACAGCCAGCTATTTTTTGTTTATCAATATTTTTGATATAGCTTTCAATTTGATAATTTGCAATTTTCATTGATCTAAAAATTTCTTGATTTTGCTTTGTTCAAAATTTGATAATCTTTTTACTTTATGATTATTTTCATAGTAAATTGCTAAAAATTCTTTATTATATTTATCTAAAATGCAGCCATAAAAATTGCGTCTTTTAAATTCTGCATCTTTTACGATATAATTATAAAAATTTTTAAGTTTAGTTAATCTTGGTTTATATGGCTTTTGTCCTATTTCCATTAAAATTAAAGCTAAAATTTTTAAAGCAATTTCCAATCTTATTTTTTTAAAATTATCAATATGGATTAAGTAACAATTATCTTGAAACTTTATTGATTCTTTAGCATTTTTTGCAACTTCTTCATCAAAAAAATCCCGAATTTGCGATATATCTTCGCTAGTTCTTTTTATTCTTGTTTGAATTAAATTGCTTTCAGGTAATTGTGATAAAAAGTTTCTAATTTTGTTGCGTAAAAATTTGTCATCATCATTTGTTTCATCTTCAAACCAGTTTATGTTTTTATTTTGAAGATAATTTTTTAAATCATCTTTATGAAAATCAAGTAACGGTCTTATTAAGAAAATATTATGATATTGATTAATTTCATTTATTATCGACAAGCCGTCCAATCCAGATCCTCTAAATAAACGAATTAAGAAATTTTCAGCAACATCGCCTAAATGGTGACCTAAGAAAAGATAGCCGATATTGTTTTTATGGCAAACATCGTGAAGTAATTGATAGCGTAAATTTCTTAAATTTGATTCAATATTGCTTTTTGGCAAGTTTTCTTTGGGAATTTTTGCGATATGATGAGAGATTTTATTTTTTCTTAATATTTCACCAACTTTTTCTGCTTCTTGTGATGAGTTTGAGCGAAATTGATGATCAATTGTTATTGCAATTAGTTCAATTTGATTTTTTTGGCAAAATTCTTGCAAGATAAAGGTTAGCGCCATCGAGTCGCATCCACCAGATAAGGCAACAGCAATTTTTTGCGGTAGCTTGTTAGTGTTCTTGAGTAAAAGATTGTTAATTTTATTAAATAGATCTGTCAATTTTATAAACTAATAAGCCAAAATTTACCAATTTTTTATTTACATTATTATTTTTGAGGAAATTTTGTGCGCTTTTTTTAAAAATTAATGATAAATATGAAGATATTTTGAAATAATTTTTAAAAAAATAAGCCAAAATTTACCAAAAATCTACTTTAAAACATCGCGCATTGAGTAAAAACCATACTCTTCTTTCGATGATTTTGATAATCCCCAAATCGCCGCTCTAATCGCCCCTTTAGCAAAAATATCTCTATTTGAAGCTTTATGACTTAGCTCTATTCGTTCACCATCTCCTGCAAAAATAACGCTATGATCACCAATCACATCTCCACCTCTAAGAACAGCAAAGCCAATTTCGTTTTTATTTCTGGATAAATCATTTCCTACTCTTTGCATTCTCGCATGATCTTGCAAATCAACGCCGCGACCTTTTGCCGCCGCTGCTCCTAATGAAAGAGCGGTGCCCGAGGGTGAATCTGCTTTATATTTGTGATGCATTTCTACTATCTCTATGTCAAAATCATCATGAAGTAGACTAGCTGCCTTTTCCACTAGGTTAAATAATAAATTAACTCCTAGCGACATATTAGAAGACCATATTATTACACAATTTTTGGAGTATAAAAATAGCTGTTCTTTTTCTTTTTCATTAAATCCAGTGGTGCCACAAA
This sequence comes from Rickettsiales bacterium, assembly GCA_023262945.1. Classification (GTDB taxonomy): domain Bacteria; phylum Pseudomonadota; class Alphaproteobacteria; order Rickettsiales; family UBA1997; genus UBA1997. The sequence goes on from JALQXY010000066.1 coordinate 2,874, forward strand.
CTAGTATTTTATTGTAATTGGCACATTTCTTGGCAATTTGCAAGCTTAAAGATGGCGTTGAAAAGTCAATAATTGCATCGCAAGATTTAACAAAGTCATCAATATCGTCATTTATTTTTATGTTATTTGAATTATAGCCAAGAAACTCTCCTAAATCTTCACCAACAATGTTGCTATCTTTTTTTGCTAAAGCCCCGCCCAGATTAACAATGGTATCCTGTATAATTAATCCTGCAATAGTTCTTGACATTTTCCCTTTGATAGCACTAACGCCAATTTTCATAATTTAATTATATTAATTTAATTTTGTAACTCAACGCCCCATTTGTCACTAAGATATGATTCAATTTTGCCTATCTCCTCATCACTTAACCTTCTATTAAAGATTATTAATTCACCGATATACCCCTTTAATTGATTTCCTACTCGAAATAAAGAAACCTCTTGCTCATCCATAGAAGATGTCATTACTTCGCTAGTAATAATAGGGTTACCATTAATTCTAATTGCGCCATAAGATTCTCCTTTAATCATAGAGCCAATAAAAGGTTTGTTGTTAACTACATATGATGGTGCAGCTATACTTAGCCTAGCGTCTGCTGCGCAGCATGCTCCAAAATCAAAATAAAAAGAATTATTAGTGCCAAGTGTAGAGTGGTTAGAAAATCTTTTAGTGTCCGAGTTACTGTTCCAGGAAAAAATTTGAGAATAATAACTACCATCTTTTGTTTGAACATAAAAAACAGAGACTTCTTTACTAGAGGCTATATCTTTAAATTTGACATTGTCTTTTTTTAGTGTATCGTTATTGATAAAGTATAATGAGGGTAATGAGTTTATAGCATTTCTTACAAATGTCGGCTGATTGTTTTGATTTGTTTGTGATAAATTTATTTTTTCTACATTTGTTTTGTTTATCGCAACATCATTCCAATACTTTACTAAATCGCCATCATCAAGATTTTTTAAATCTAAACTATCACTAGAAGTTGCGTTATACCAAATCTTTAAGCCATTAATTGTTTTTAAAGGTGAGTTGATAGATAAGTTTTGCGCCGCTATCAATTTAGCATTTTGCAAAAAGGCTAATCCCTTAAAGGTAAATGTTATCAAGATTGATATTATCATAAATACAATAGATAATTCAATTAAAGAAAAAGCTTTTTTCATTAAGTTTTAGAAAAATTATTTAATTTATATTTTTATCGTAATTAGTATTAATATAAGAATTATAAATTATGACTTTTAATTTTTAATTACAAAATTTAAATTGTCTATCAATTGCCTAGAAACATGAAAAATTATATTTAGATATTGCAAATTAGAACTGAATTTTGTAGCTATATTTAATTAAATAGCTTAATTTAATTAAATAGCTTAAATGGCAAATTAGGTTTAACAAAACATAAATTTATCAACTATGACAGACATAATCACTGGCAAAACTAAAAATGATATTGAGCCAGTTTCATTAGTTTCTGAGATGAGAAAATCTTATCTTGATTATGCTATGAGTGTAATTGTATCAAGAGCTATTCCAGATGCTTGTGATGGTCTAAAGCCTGTACATCGTCGCATTCTATTTGCAATGCATGAAGGTAGTTATGATTTTAATAAACCGTTTAAAAAATCAGCAAGAATAGTAGGTGAAGTGATGGGTAAGTACCATCCTCATGGTGATGCTGCTATATATGATTCTTTGGTTCGTATGGCGCAAGACTTCTCTATGCGAGTTCCTCTAATTGATGGTCAGGGTAATTTTGGTTCAATCGATGATGATCCACCTGCGGCAATGCGCTATACTGAATCTCGTTTAGAAAAAATATCTCATACCATTCTTGAGGATCTTGACAAAGATACGGTTGATTTTATGCCAAATTATGATGGCAACGAAAAAGAACCCAAAGTTTTGCCAGCTCGTTTTCCCAATTTACTCGTTAATGGATCTGGTGGTATAGCTGTTGGTATGGCTACTAATATTCCACCTCATAATCTTGGTGAAGTAATTGATGCTTGTATTGCTTATATAGATAATAACGATATTACTATCGAAGAAATCATAAATATCATTCCAGGACCTGACTTTCCAACAGGTGGTATTATTCTAGGTCGTGCTGGCCATAATTCAGCTGCTAGAACTGGTCGTGGCTCAGTTGTAATGCGCGGTCGTCATAATATAGAAAGAAAGTCAAATAATCGTTCTTCGATTATAATTAGTGAAATTCCTTATCAAGTCAATAAAGCAAGATTAGTTGAAAAAATTGCCGACCTTGTTAAAGAAAAAAAGATTGAAGGTATTAGTGATTTACGCGATGAATCAGATCGAGAAGGAATTCGTGTTGTTATTGATCTTAAAAAAGATGCCATAGAAGATGTTATAATTAATCAACTTTATAGTTTCACTGAATTGCAATGTAATTTCAGTGTCAATATGCTTGCATTGAATTACGGTAAGCCAGAGTTACTCAATTTGCTAGAAGTTATCAAGATATTTAGTAATTTTCGTGAAAATGTTACCACCAGAAGAACTAACTTTTTATTAAATAAAGCAAGAGACAAGGCTCATATTTTGATTGGTTTAGCTGCCGCTGTGGCTAATATTGATGAAATTGTTGAGCTTATTAAATCATCTAAAGATGTAACAGAAGCAAAAGAAAGACTTTTAGCAAGAGCATGGTCTGCTAGTTTAGTCGAAGCTTTGATAAAACTTGTACAAGATAAAGGTAACATTGTTAAAGATGGCAATTTTTATTTTACAGAAGTTCAAGCTAAGGCTATATTGGATATGAGATTAGCTAAGCTAACTGGCCTTGAAATGGAAAAAATAAACAATGAGCTTGAGCAGCTTTCTAAAGAAATCGTTGGCTATCTTGATTTATTAGCTAATCGTGATAAGATGCTTGATTTAGTAAAAAAAGAATTACTTGATGTAAAAGAGCAATTTGCAACGCCTCGTCGTTCAACCATTGAAGATTCTGAATTTGAAGTTGATATTGAAGATCTAATTCCGAAAGAAGATATGGTTGTAGTCGGTACGATGAATGGCTATATTAAAAGAGTTATACTTAGCTCTTATCGTACTCAAAAAAGAGGTGGAAAAGGCAAAAGCGCTATGGATGTTAGAGATGAAGATGTTACAACGGATATTTTTGTTGCCAATACTCACACGCCAATTTTATTCTTTTCAACTAAAGGTCAGGTATATAAATTAAAAACTTACAAATTACCTTTGGGAACTCCGCAAGCTCGCGGTCGTGCCTTAGTTAACTTGTTGCCATTAGATCAAGATGAGAAAATTAGTACTATACTAGCTCTGCCTGAAGATGAGGATAGCTGGGGAGATTTAAGTATAATTTTTGCTACTTCCAACGGCAATATCAGAAGAAATTCAATGGATCAATTCAAAGATATTAGATCATCTGGTAAGATAGCTATGAAACTCGAAGGTAACGAATCTCTAGTTGGAGTTAGGTTATGCAAATCCGAAGATGACATTATGCTATCTACTAAAAATGGCAAATGTATTCGTTTTCCTGTTGAAAAATTGCGCATTTTCCAAAGTCGTAACTCAACTGGAGTTCGTGGTATCAAGCTTGACGCTGGTAATGAAGTTATTGCTATTTCAATTCTTCAAGATACAGAAAAATTCAATGAAAATAAAGAGCAATATCTCAAGATTAATATTGAAGATAGAATAGCAATTAAAACCGCATTAATTCACAATAAATCATTGCTAGAAAATGAAGATAAGCAGCTAGATTTAGTTGACATGCAGCCTATTGAAGTTCTTCAGGTTAAAAATTGCGAATTAACACAAGATATTGTTGAAAATATGGCTTTACGAGAAGAGTTTATTTTAACCATAACTGAAAATGGTTATGGAAAAAGAACTTCAGCCTATGAATACCGCTTAACTAATCGAGGTGGAGTTGGTATTACTAATATAATTACCTCTAAAAGAAATGGCAATGTTATAGCTAGTTTTCCTATTGATAAAAATGATCAAATCATGCTAATTACCGATAAAGGTACCTTAATTAGAACATCTTTGGATTCTGTTCGTATTACTGGTCGTAATACGCAGGGCGTAACATTGATTAGAACCAAAGATGAGAAGGTGGTTTCGGTGGCGCGCATTGCTCATAGTGGCAATAAAGATATTGACGAAGCTGAAACTGGCGAAGAAGAAAATAATTAATTAAATTATGAGCTATATTATCGAAGGAAAAAATGATAATTATGAAATAGTTGTTGGTTGCGAAATACATGCGCAAATAGCTTCCAATTCTAAATTATTCTCTAGAAGTGCTACTGAATTTGGTGCCACGCAAAATAGTCAAGTTTCTTTGGTCGATGCCGCAATGCCAGGTATGTTACCAACTATCAATGAAGAATGTGTTAAGCAAGCTATAAAAACTGGTCTTGCTATTAATGCTAAAATTAATCTTTTTTCAGTTTTTGATCGTAAGAATTATTTTTATCCAGATTTACCTCAAGGTTATCAAATATCACAATTTTATTATCCAATTGTTGGCGAAGGTTCGGTTGAAATATCTCTAGAAAATGGCATTAATAAAAATATAGGAATAGAAAGAATACATCTTGAGCAAGATGCTGGAAAATCAATTCATGATCAACATCCTGACTTATCTTTTATTGATTTAAATCGTTGCGGAATTGCTTTGATGGAAATAGTATCTAAACCAGATCTTTCTTCTCCTCAAGAAGCGGCGGAATATGTTAAAACAATTCGCGCCATTGTTCGCGCTATTGGTAGTTGTGATGGTGACATGGAGAAGGGTAATTTACGCTGCGATGCTAATGTTTCGGTAAGAAAAGTCGGGTCAAAAAATCTTGGTACAAGATGTGAAATCAAAAATCTTAATTCCATAAGAAATATTGCTAGAGCTATCGATTTTGAAGCTAATCGACAAGTTGAGATTATTGAAAATGGTGGAATTATTGAACAAGAAACTCGTTTATTCAATGCTCTTTCTGGTGAAACCAGAACTATGAGAAGTAAAGAAGATGCTATGGATTATCGTTATTTTCCAGATCCTGACTTACCTCCGCTAAATCTTTCTCTGCAATTTATCGATCAGATAAAGCAAGATTTGCCAGAGCTGCCAGAAGCTAAAAAAAAGCGATATATTAATGATTATGGCTTGACAGAATATGATGCAGGGGTTATTACAACAGATAGTGATTCAACTATATTTTTTGAAGAATTAATTAAAAATCACGAACCTAAACTCTCTGTAACTTGGCTTTGCGTCGAGCTTTTAGGTAGGTTGAATAAACTAAATATTAACTTATCGGAAAGCAATATCACACCTAAAAAATTATCAAAACTACTTGATTTAATAAAAAATGGCGAAATTTCTGGTAAAATTGCTAAAGATGTTTTAGATGATATGCTAGAAAGCGGCAATGAAGCTGATGAAATTGTTAAATCAAAAGGTCTTACGCAAGTTTCA
>JALQXY010000138.1 GCA_023262945.1 Rickettsiales bacterium
ACTTGATGTGAAAAATGAGCCGACTGGGACGATCTTGAGAAAAACTGTTTTTCTTAAAATTTGTCAAAACTAGCGTTTGAGTCCATAAAAGCACTTTTCTGATGGCTCCATCGTGTTCTGCGTAAAAGACTACATAGAAAAAATTAAACGGCTTGAGTTCTCTTTTTTTCTTCAATGGTTTGACGAACGATTTTTGTTGCCGCAACCATTTCTTCTAAAGCAGATTTAGTCTCTGGCCAATCTCTAGTTTTAAGTCCACAATCAGGATTAACCCATACCTGGCTTGCATCCAATACTTTTAGAGCTTTAATTAGAAGATCTTTCATCTCTTCTCTATTTGGAACTCTTGGACTATGAATATCGTAAACACCAGGTCCAATTTCATTTGGATATTTAAAGTTAACAAATGCCTCTAGTAATTGCATCTGGGAACGAGATGTTTCGATAGAAATAACATCAGCATCCATTTTAGCAATAGCTTCAATTATATCGTTAAATTCAGAATAACACATATGCGTATGAATCTGAGTATTATCCCTAACTCCACTAGCTGAAACTTTGAAGGCTTCCACAGCCCAATTTAAATAATTTTGCCAGTTATTTTTGCGAATTGGTAGACCCTCTCTTAATGCAGCTTCATCAATTTGAATAATCTTAATTCCAGCCTTTTCTAGATCAATTACTTCATCGCGAATAGCAAAGGCAATTTGCAAAGCAGTATCTTTTCGAGGCTGATCATCTCTAACAAAAGACCATTGCAAGATAGTAATTGGACCAGTCAACATACCTTTCATGTATCTACTGGTTTGCTGTTGAGCAAATTTTGACCAAGATACAGTCATGGGTTTTTCACGCCAAACATCACCAAATATAACCGGTGGTTTAACGCAGCGCGATCCGTAACTTTGTACCCAACCATTTTTTGTAAAGCAAAATCCATTTAATTGCTCTCCAAAATATTCTACCATGTCATTTCTTTCAAATTCTCCATGAACCAAAACATCAAGATCTATTTCTTCTTGATATTTGATAGCTTTTTTGGTTTCATTCTCAAGAAATTCTTGATATTGCTCTGCTGATATGCGACCAGATTTATAATCAGAGCGCACTTTTCTAACTTCTTTCGTTTGAGGAAAAGATCCTATTGTTGTCGTTGGTAAAATCGGTAAATTGATTTGCTTTGATTGTATCTTCTGACGATCAATAAAGCTACTTTTTCGATTAATTAATGCTTCATTTATATCTGAAACTCTAATTTTTACTTCAAGATTATGAATTTTATCCGAAATCTTTCTTTTAGAAATTGCTTTTTTATTAATTTCTAATTCATTTTGTACTAAGTTAATATCATTTGCTCCTTTTGCTAAAATAGCTATTTCATCTAATTTTTGCGTAGCGAAAGCCATCCATGACTTAATATCTTTATCCAGCATGGTTTCATTAGCAAGATCTACCGGACAATGAATTAAAGAACAAGATGGTGCAATTATAACGCGATCCTTGCCTATCTTTGCTATAACTTTATTAATAATATCAAGAGAATTTTGATAATTATTGATCCAAATATTACGACCATCAATTATACCAATTGACAAAGATTGTTGCTTCGATAATAAATCAACCACTCTATTAATTTGATCTGGAGCCCTAACTAGATCAATATGAACAGATTTGGTTCCTAAATCAAATGCGATTTTAGCATTATCATCAAGATCATCAAAATAAGTGGCTAAATGAAGATTTATATTACTTGCGTAGCTGTTAATTTTATTATATGATTCTTTATAGAGAGTTTTAATTTCATCAGATAAATCAGTTACCAAATAAGGCTCATCTATTTGCAAATCCTTGACGCCAATTTCTACAAGTTTAGCAAAAAGCTGTTTGTAAGCAATTAGTAGATTGTCGATTAATTCTAATTTGTTTGAATTATCGGTTGCCTTACCCAATAATAAAAATGAAATAGGACCAATAATTACTGGACGAGTTTCAATGCCAGCTTCTATAGCTTCTTGATATTGAGTGAAGATTTTATCAGATGAAAGTTTAAACTGTTGATTTGCTGTAAACTCTGGAACAATATAGTGATAATTAGTATCAAACCATTTTGTCATCTCCATTGCCGTAACATCAATTCCATCTTTTTGAGCTCCTCTAGCCATGGCAAAATATAAATCAAGATCAACATTTTTTTGATTAAATTTAAATCTAGGTGGAACAGCGCCAAAAAGAGCAATATGATCTAAAATTTGATCATATAAAGAAAAATCATTTGAAGGAATGTATTTTATTCCAGCTTTTTTCTGTAATTGCCAATTTTTTAGGCGAATTTCTTTTGCTGTATTTTGTAATTCATTAGCAGATAAATTACCTTTCCAATAGCCTTCTATAGCTTTTTTTAATTCACGATTAGCTCCTATTCTTGGAAACCCAAGATTTGCAGTTTGTAACATATTTATTTAGAAGATTTGATAATACTTATGCATAATCAAATTTAGCAACGAAGTTTCTATTTACTAAAAATGATGATCTATTGATATTTTGAACTTAAAAAACAAAAAATAAAGGTAAAAAAACTATAAATTAAATAGTTTATGCATAGATTACATATTAAAGCAAGGCTTTGCTAATTTACTGAAATTTCTCTATGGAAATTAATTTTATATCATCTAATCTCTAAATTTAATTATTGTCAATGAGAAAAAAATATGAAAAATTTTGAAACTGATTTAGTCATTATTGGAGCTGGTCCTATTGGATTATTTTCAATTTTTGAGGCAGGTATGCTGAAGATTAATTGTCACGTTATTGATAGCCTTGAAACGATTGGTGGTCAATGCACCGCCTTATACCCTGAAAAACCAATATTTGACATACCGGCACATCCTAATATCTTAGCCAAAGATCTTATTGCTAAGCTAGAGGAGCAAGCACAACCTTTTAAGCCAAAATATCATCTTAATCAAAGAGTTGATGGAATTAAAAAATTGGCCGATAGCAGCTTTATAATCACAACTTCAAAAAATAATCAAATTAAATGCAAGGCCATTATTATTGCTGCTGGCTGTGGTGCTTTTGGTCCAAATCGCCCTCCTCTTGATAATATAGAAAAATTTGAGCAAAAGTCAGTATTCTATGCAATTCGTGAAAAAGAGCATTTTAGAGACAAAAGTATAGCGATAGCTGGTGGCGGAGATTCTGCGGTTGACTGGGCGGTAAATCTAGCAAATATGGCTGAAAAAATATATGTAATTCATCGTCGTGAAAAGTTTCGCTGCGCACCAGAAACACTTAGTAAGATGAAGGAGATTGCTGCAACAGGTAAAATAGAACTAGTAATACCTTATCAATTATCATCTCTTGAAGGTGATGATGGTGTTCTAAAAAATGTTATTGTTCAAGATTTTGACAATAATACAAGATCTTTAAAAGCTGATTATTTATTGCCTTTTTTTGGACTTGCTATGGAATTAGGACCAATTGCTAATTGGGGCTTAAATATTGAAAAAAATCATATCAAAGTTGATCCAAGTACAATGCAAAGTTCAGAATCAGGAATTTATGCTGTTGGCGATATTGCTACTTACAAAAATAAATTAAAACTAATTTTAAGTGGATTTGCTGAATGTGCTACAGCTGTACATGATATCTATAAAATTATTCATCCTGATGCAATTTTTCATTTTGAATATTCAACATCAAAAGGTATTGCTAAATAATGTTTTCTAGACTTGAATTTCTTATCGCCTGGCGCTATTTACGATCAAAAAGGAAGGAAGGATTTATCTCCGTTACGGCCATTTTTTCTTTTATAGGTATAATGATTGGAGTCGCTACTCTTATAATAGTAATGTCGGTAATGAATGGTTTTCGCTTTGAATTGGTAAGTCGTATAATTGGTATAAATTCTCACTTAACTTTATATAGTAATAATGTTGCTATAAATGATTATCAGAATCTAAATAAGCAACTAGAGCAGATTTCTCAAATTCAATATAGTAATCCATTGATTGAGAAACATGTCATGATTTCTAACAAAAATAATAATAAAGGCGGTTTTGTTAAGGGAATTAATCTAAGAGATTTACAACACAAAAAGCTTATTTCAAATAATATAATAGCTGGTGATATATCAACAATAGACGATGAAAATAAAGTAATAATTGGCATAAATATTGCCAAATCAATGAATTTGAATATTGGTGATAATTTTAAAATCATTTCAGCAGATACTAGCGAAACTATTATCGGAACAATACCTCGCATTAAAACATACGAAGTGGGTGCAATTTTTGATAGCGGAATGTTTGAGTACGACTCTACTACTATATTTATGAATTTTAAAATGGCGCAAAAGCATTTTCGTCTAAAAAATCAAGCCAGCGCTATAGAATTGTTTGTTAACGACATTAATAAATTAGAAGAAGTAAAAAAAGATATATATAATGTATTATTTAACAAGAACAACATCTATTTAACAGATTGGCAGCAAGCTAATGCTAGCTTTATTGACGCTCTTAAAGTTGAACGTACTGCCATGTTTTTAATTTTAATGTTAATAATTTTAGTTGCTGCCTTTAATGTAATTTCAAGTATGATTATGCTGGTCAATAATAAAAAAAAGAATATCGCATTATTACGCACTATCGGCATGAGTAAATCAGCTATTTTAAGAATATTTCTTATTTGCGGTTCAACTATTGGATTTCTAGGAACTTTTCTAGGGTTGATTATTGGCACTTCTTTTGCCATGAATATTAATAAAATTAAATTATTTCTTGAATCAATAACTGATAGCACCCTCTTTAATCCTACTGTTTATTTTTTAACCAACCTTCCTTCCAAACCATCCATTATAGACGTGTCCGCTATTATTTTAATGTCTCTTGTAATTTCTTTTTTAGCAACAATATATCCAGCTTACAAAGCAAGTAAATCAGATCCCGCAGATATTCTAAGATACGAATAATACTAAATCGTATCTTTATATTGACGGATCTAGTTTCAGTAGCCTTATTAAAAACCCATGCAAATCAGACAATTTTGAGAGAGATTTAATAAAAAAAATAATTAATAATCCATCTTTTTATTAAAATAAACGATTAAATTCTTTATCTTTTTGGCTTAAAATGATTGCTGATTTGATGGATAATAGATTACTAATCAATTAATCTTATCGATGCCAATTTGGATGATGGGTATACATCTTTCATTTTTCTTAATTTTAATCTCAAAAATATTTTGAATTTAATTCGTTTAAAGATGAACTTTGATATATGTGATTTAAAAAATCAAAATAACGACACAGTTGATTTGTAAGAGACCTTTATTATGCTTTCACTTTTGATTTCAAAGAAAAACCACCTTCCACTTTTATTACCTGCCCCGTAATCCAGCTATTTTCTAAATCAAGCAAAAATAGGCAAGCATTACTAATATCTTGTTTATTGCCAATTCTAGCAAGAGCATGCATCTTGGTAGAAGCATTTAACATCATCTCGTTTTGCGTTATCATTTTGCTTAAGTTAGTATCAACAAGACTTGGTGCAATAGCATTAAATCTTATATTTTTTGCAGCATAGGTACATGATGCAGCCCTTATCAAACCTTCAACTCCTGATTTTGCTGCAGCAATTGCTTCATGATTAGCAATACCCATTGATGCTGCAACTGAAGAAATCAAAACCACAGAACTATCTTGTGAAAGATACTTTCCAGCACCTCTAGTAACGGCAAAACTAGTAGTAAGATTTTTATTAATTACATCAAGATATTCATTAAAAGATGTTTGATGAGCTGCTTTTAAGAGAATTGATCCAGAAAAATTAACTACCCCATTCAAAACACCTAATTTTTCTTGCGCAACTTTAAATATATCTTCAACATCTTCAAAATTTGTTAAATCATTACAAATCTTAAAATCAAAGCCATATTTTTTCTTTATTTCTGTTGCACTTTCTTCGTTTCTTGAAGTAAAGAATACGTTAGCATTTAAATTTTTTAATTTTTCAATAAGATCTCTGGCTATTGTAGATGATCCCGCAAAAATAAGATAGTTTTTTTGATTAAAATTTTTCATGAATTAGTTCTTTAACTTATAAAATATATCGATAGTCAGTCATTATAAATTAAATTTTACAACAACTTTTTTAAAGACGCAATTTATTAAAGTTTCTTAATTAATTTTAATTTTTAAAAACAATTCTGGAGCAATTTCTTTAAAACCATTGATAAAAAAATCACGCTGAAAAAGTCCTTTATGCGGTATAGTTAATTTTTCATCAAAATCTATTTTCATATCGTCAATTGCCAATATATCAATATCAATCTCACGCGGAGCCCATTTATGTTTAACTTCACGACCTAAATCAATTTCGATATTTTTTATAATTTTCAATATATCAATAGGAGAAAATTTTGTCAAATCTATATCAGCGCAAATCACAATATTCATAAAATCCTTATCCCATTCTTTTGGTGAATCAGGTAAAAGCATTGCAGGATTTTCTATCATTGATGATTTTTTAATATTGTTTAAAAGTAATCTTTGCCGCAACATATCAATAGCTAGCTTGATAAAAGCTTTTCTATTACCAAGGTTAGAGCCAATTCCAAAAACAATTATTCGATTTTCTTGCATAATTTAAAATGATTTTTATAAACAGTAATTTATATTTTTTCTTGTAATGAGTAAAATTTAATTTAAAAATTTTTATACATTTTATAGTTTATATCAATGTACTAATTAATTTAAAATATTGAGCTGTTTTCTTGATAAAATATAAAATCAAAACAAATAATTTTACCAAAAAACAAATTGATATTACAAATTTTATATCAAATTAATTTATGAATAAAAAACCAACTTCACCTCATATTCAAATTTATCGCTGGAATATATCTTCCTTAACTTCAATTATGCATCGCGCTAGTGGTATAGCTCTTTATTTTTCAGTAATTGCTATTTGTTGGTATATTATTCACTACACTTATCAAATAAATATAAGCAACGAAAATAACAGCTGTCAATGCTGGGGAGAGGAGTTTTTTAAAATTCTATTTTTATTTGCAATTTTTATCATAACAGGAGCTCTTTATTATCATTTTTTCAATGGAATTCGTCATCTATTTTGGGATATAGATAAAGGTTTTAAGCTAGAAACAGCAAGGTTAAGTGGTTATATTGTTATTGCTTTAGCGATAATTTTTACTATTTTAACAATCGCAACTTCATTTTATTTAAGAATATACTAACTTTTATTTAAGAATATACTAACATATATTATGAAAAAAATCAAAATCGCTCCTTCTACAAAAACAGGATCTTTGCACTGGATTCATCAAAGAATATCTGCGGTAGCAATGATTCCTTTAATATTTTGGCTTTGTATTTCTGGAGTACAAATTGCTCAAGATCCAGAAGGTTATCTTCCTGTATTTTTTGCTTACCCTTTAAATGCAGTAATGGGAATTTTACTTATCATTGCCTCTCTTTATCATGGCTCTTTAGGTATGAGAGTTATAATTGAAGATTATATATCAAATAAAATGAAAATGCATTTTTATATAATGGTTATTCATTTTTTATCTTTTTCTACAGCAATAGCGGGAATTCTAGCAATAATAAGATTACATTTAATTGGTTAAAATATGTCTGATACTAAAATAGGAAATTATTCAATAATAGATCATCAATTTGACGTTGTTGTAGTTGGAGCTGGAGGTGCTGGATTAAGAGCAACCTTTGGTATGGCTCAAAAGGGTTTGTCGACAGCTTGTATAACTAAAGTTTTTCCAACTCGCTCGCATACCGTAGCAGCTCAAGGTGGTATATCTGCTGCATTAGGCAATATGGGTGAGGACGATTGGCGTTGGCATATGTATGATACTATAAAAGGATCGGACTGGCTTGGTGATCAAGATGCAATTGAATATATGTGCAGCGAGGCTCCTGCTGCAATAATAGAGCTTGAGCATTACGGAGTGCCATTTTCTCGCAATAAAGAAGGAAAAATATACCAAAGACCATTTGGTGGCATGACTACCCGTTATGGTGAAGGTGGTCCAGCACAAAGAACTTGTGCAGCAGCTGATAGAACTGGACATGCTATTCTACACACTTTATACCAGCAATCATTAAAACATGACGCTCAATTTTTTATTGAATATTTTACTCTTGATCTAATCATGGAAGATGGTAAATGTCGCGGTGTTATTGCTATGTCTTTACTTGATGGTAAAATTCATCGCTTCAAAGCTCAAATGGTAATTTTGGCCACCGGTGGTTATGGTCGTGCCTACTTCTCCGCAACTTCAGCACATACTTGTACTGGTGATGGAAACGCCATGGTATTACGAGCTGGCTTGCCTTTACAAGATATGGAATTTGTTCAATTTCATCCAACTGGAGTTTATGGATCTGGCTGCCTAATAACCGAAGGAGCGAGGGGCGAAGGAGGTTATCTAGTAAATTCTGAAGGAGAAAGATTTATGGAACGATACGCGCCGAACGCTAAAGATCTAGCTAGCCGTGACGTTGTATCAAGAGCTATGACCATGGAAATTATCGCTGGTCGTGGCGTAGGACCTAAAAAAGATCATATATATCTACATCTAAATCATCTTGACCCTAAAATTCTGCAACAAAGATTGCCTGGTATTTCAGAAACAGCTAAGATTTTTGCTGGTGTAGATGTTACTAAAGACCCAATTCCAGTTATACCGACAGTTCATTACAATATGGGCGGAATCCAAACTAATTACAAATGCGAAGTATTAGATGTTAAAAACGGTAAAACCTCTGTGGTGCCCGGATTAATGGCAATTGGTGAAGCTGCTTGTGTCTCAGTTCATGGTGCAAATAGATTAGGATCAAATTCATTGCTTGATTTAGTTGTATTTGGTCGCGCTGCAGCTAATCACGCTAGTAAAATTATTGAAGCTGGTGCTACACAAGAAAATCTATCAATAAAAGCCGGGGAAGAGTCTATTGCTAGATTTGATAAAATAAGGAATGCCAATGGTAAAATATCGACCGCTGAAATTAGATTAAATATGCAAAATTGTATGCAATCCAAAGCTGCAGTTTTCAGAACAGAAGAAACTCTTAAAGAAGGCGTCGAAAAAATGACTGATATATTTAAAAGCTTTAATGACTTAAAAATATCAGATCGCGGCTTGGTATGGAATAGCGACCTTATAGAAGCTCTTGAGCTTGACAATCTACGCTCGCAAGCATTGGTAACAATTTCGTCAGCCTTAAATCGTCAAGAAAGTAGAGGAGCTCATGCTCGCGAAGACTTTAAAGAGCGAGATGATAAAAATTGGATGAAACACACAATAATGTGGTGCGATGAAAATGGTAAAACAGCAATCGATTATCGTGAGGTCATCCTAAATCCACTCACTAACAGAGTTCAAGCGTTTCCACCAAAGAAAAGAGTCTATTAATTATATAAAATTATTATTATGGCAGAAATTAGATTACCCAAAAATTCAGTAATTGATAAAAAAGCGGGAAAGACTTTTACAACCGATAAGTCAGCAAAAAATGTCAAAACCTTCGAAATATATCGCTACGATCCTGAAGATTTAAACAACAAAAACCCTTATATCGATAAATTTGAGGTTGACATGGATGAATGTGGACCAATGGTTCTAGATGCATTAATTAAAATCAAAGGTGAGCATGATAGCTCTTTAACCTTCAGAAGATCATGTCGTGAAGGAATTTGTGGTTCTTGCGCTATGAATATCGACGGAACTAACACCCTAGCTTGTACCAAATCCATAAATGATTGCAAAGGTAATGTAAAAATTTATCCATTACCACACATGCCCGTGATAAAAGATTTAGTACCAGATTTAAGTGTATTTTATGCTCAACATAAGTCTGTTAAACCTTGGATGCAATCAACTGAACCAAATAATCCAAATCAAGAAAGATTACAAACTCCAGAACAAAGAGAAAAATTAGATGGTTTGTATGAATGCATTTTATGCGCTTGTTGCTCAACATCATGTCCAAGCTACTGGTGGAATGGTGATAAATATCTTGGACCAGCAGTTTTATTACAAGCTTATCGTTGGATTGCTGATTCAAGAGACGAAGCAACAGCTCAAAGGCTAGATGATTTGGAAGATCCATTCAAATTATATCGATGCCATACTATTATGAATTGCACTTCTTCCTGCCCTAAAGGATTAAACCCTGCTAAGGCTATA
The DNA here is from genome assembly GCA_023262945.1 of Rickettsiales bacterium. Taxonomy (GTDB): domain Bacteria; phylum Pseudomonadota; class Alphaproteobacteria; order Rickettsiales; family UBA1997; genus UBA1997. The sequence goes on from JALQXY010000138.1 coordinate 10,225, forward strand.
GGAAATATTAAGCAAGCAATTGCGGCTCGCAAAGCATAACATAAGATACCATTATTTTTAAAATAGAATTTAGTGTTTCAAAGTTCATCTTTAAGCGATTTAAATTCAAAAGATTTTTGAGATTAAAATTAAGAAATTTAATAACCTAATGTAATAACCTAATGGTTGTTAAAATTATCAAATCGGTAATCACTTTAAGCCAAAAAAGAATTTAATCGCTTATTTTTAACTGTTCTAAAGATGAACTTTGGTATCAATATATCGTTTTTGCAAATGATTAATCCATAATTTAGATACCTTCTCCGACAAAGAGTTTTGCTGACAGCGATAATGAAGATGATTAAAATCAAGATTATCTATATCTTGATCCTGTTCAGCACAAGAATAAAAATATTCTGTTTTGCCATTTTTATTTTTTCTTTTTTGCAAGCATCTAGCGCAAACCCCTTTCATCATACATTGCATAGGTGAGTTAAGGCTAGTGATGGCATATTTTGCTTTACTAAAGGATGGTATAGTATTTTTATGACGCAGTTTAGCAATTTCATGCATCAAATCATCATTACCAATAGTAAATATGCGATCAATTAAAAGTTGCGACTTTGCTTTTGAAGCTTCTTGACTAAAGTTAGATAAAGAAAAATAATGCTTAATAGCTTCAATTACGTTACCATGAAACTGCTCTGAAGATTTTTTAGATAATTTTAAATTTGGCCTTTCTTCCTCAATAGCAAAAATCATTTTGTAAGCAGAATTCTCCATTCTATTCTGATCAACAATAAAACTATTTTTTTTATAGCCAGCAAAAAATATTACTCGACAATTATTGTTGCTGAAACTTTCTGCTAAAGCCGTAAGCGGTTGATTACCCCTGCCACCACCAATAAAAATTACAGTTTCATTTTTTGGAATATCGGTTGCTTTACCGCTTGGACCCATAAATATACAAGGCTCATTTTCCTTAAAATACTTAATTAAACTTGTTGATCCGCCAGTCTCAACAACGATACCAGTAATAAGACCTTGCTCTTTGTCAATTTTTAGAGCTGTAATTGGAATACCTTCCATAGCAACAATCTGCTGATCTATTTTAGGAGCAAAATAATGAAAATTCTGCAAACGAAATATCTGGCCAATTTTTGTTGATTTGGCTAAAAGAGGAGCTTTTACAACAATTTCAATGACAAAAACAGATAATCTATTGATTTTGGCAATTTTAGCAGAAAATTCTTTATTTAGTTGTTTTATTGGGAATTTATTTCGATTTTTACTATTATTTATAATTTTTTCTATTTCTTTTGAACCAATTTTGGCGCTAGCCATAGCCTTAACAACATTGCCCTCAAATTTAGGATGTAAATCACCAAAAAAACTTATAGCCTGATTATCTGCATTAACCTTAGTAATAAAATCTAACCCAGATTCATCAATAGAAAGTGAATTAATGTTGTTAGATCGTGATTTAGATAACCTTGAAGAAGAAATTCTAGTGTACTCAAATGTGCATAAATCTTTTTCTTCAAGGTTAGATATATTACAAGATGGTGACAGTAATTCACTTTCTAATGACGGATTTGGGTTTAAATTATTATTTTTATTAATTTGTGAAAAATATTTATTATCAAGCTTAATATCAATATTATCCTCAGTAACTGGCGATATATTTGGCAAGGTTCCAGCAGCTATCAATAAAGATTTGCAATCAAAAATGCTATTATCCATGCATTGCAGAGATTTAATATGACCAAAATTATCTAAAATAGCTCTTTTGGGAGATTTATTCTCAATAAAAACAATGCCCTGCTCCAAAGCTTTTCTTAATTCTTCATGATTTAAGCGATATGAAGGTGAATCTTGAATTTTTTTACGATATAAAATTTTAGTTGGTAAAAAATTCAATTCTCCTTTCTTTAAACTAATAAAATCTTTTAAAAATTCTTCTGCTATTATTTTTTCTTCTATATTAAGCAATGACCATACTCTTTCTTTGCCAATTACATCAATTTTGTTAGCAAATTTCTTAATTTGCATAAAGTAATAAGCCTGAGCCTCACATGCAGCGTCAATTGCGGTTAAACCTCCACCAATAACAATTATAGGAAGGCGTATTTGTAAATTAGTAAATAATTCTTCTTTAAATGCACCAGTAAGCTGTAGAGACATCAAAAAATCAGAAGCAAGATTTATGCCTTTGGCAAAATTATTCTCGATGTCGATTATATTAGGTTTACCAGCGCCAATACATAAAGCAATATGATCAAAACCATAATCTTTAAAAGCTATATCATCATTGATTGACGAACCAAAACGCACACCGCCAAACATTCTAAAATTAGATCTTCTTTCTAATAATAAACGAATTATTTTTAAGAAATTTTTATCCCATCTACTAGTAATACCATATTCAGCAACGCCACCAAAACCACCTATTTGCCTTTCTGACAAAGGTTCATAAATTTCATCAAGATATTTTATTGCTTTAAATTCAACCCTACCCCCTTTATGATCTACACCAGATATTTCTGGATTTAACGGCTCTATTTTAAGGCCATCAATAGCTACAACTTCATGACCTTGGTTCAAGAGATAATGAGCTAAAGTATATCCCGCAGGCCCTAATCCACAAATTAAAATTCTTTTTTTGCTATTAGACTTGGGCAATGGATCTTTATAATTAAGAGGATTCCATCTAGTTAAAAGAGAATATATTTCAAATCCGTAAGGTAAGGATAGAACATCTTTTAAGATGCGACTTTCAATTTGAGGAATATTAACTGGATCTTGTTTTTGATAAATACACGATTTCATGCAATCATTACATATTCGATGGCCAGTTCCAGCAATCATAGGATTATCTATAACAGCAATCGCTAAAGATGCTATCGAGAAACCTTGCGATTTAAGAAAATTCATCTCTGAAATCTTTTCATCTAAAGGACAACCCTTTAACTCTAATCCAAAATTATCTTTCTTAAAAGATGATACCATATTATTATCAAAGATACCTTTTCGACAAGAATCTTTTTTTTGCTTATGACAAAATATACAGTAATTAGATTCAGCCAGAACTCGATTTAAGCCATAACCTTCGTCAGTTAAATCAAAACCTCTTCTCGCGGGATTAATTTTTTGCTTTATATTATCTTTATCAATAAGATTATTGTAATCTATTTTTTGCGGCAAAATAAAAAGGGCCCCATTTTCATGAAAATTTTTACCTTCTCTACTATAAATTGCCCAAGCGGCGTATTTTTTATAATCTTCTAACTCGTCTTCTTTGGAATTATTAATTTTATAGGCTAATTCAATTTCAATTTCATCAATTTCGCCTTTAATTTTATGAATTGCAAGAAATTGCAATCCATCAAAACCTATCACAGCTTCTTTAAATTCTTTAATTACAACCCTTTGAACAAAAGAACGCCTAATTTGATGAATAAGTATTAAATCATGATGCTTTTGCTGCAATTTCTCATTTTCTTGATCAATTTTAAACAAATTAACCAAAAAAATCTCTAGAAACTTTGCAGCATCGATTAGAATTTGAGATACTTCATCCTTTTTAACTAAACTTATTTTTGCAAACTTCTCTGCTAGATGTCTATCTTCAGCTCTAAGAAAATTATTAAATTGATTATCAATGTCAATCAACCCTTGCCTTGTGTAAAGTTTTGCTATATTCACCTAATGCAAATTAATTATTATAACAAATACCACCTTGAATTGAATTTTAACTTTATCTTTTTCTCTAATTTTAATCTAAAAAATATTTTTAAAAAAATTACCAAAATTTATTGATTTATAAGAGTTTTTTTAAGGATAAAGCATCCTAATTTCCCATCCATCATTGGCTAATTTACTGTAAACTTCTCTTTTGTGAATACGAAATTCACCTTCTTGCCAGAATTCGATAACTTTTGGTACAACACGAAAACCATTCCAAAATGGTGGACGTGGGATGTGCAAACCATCGAATTCTTGAGAAACTTCATCAAGTCTTTTTTCAAAATCTGACCAGCACTCCATTTCATGAGATTGCTTTGAGGCCCAAGCACCAATTTGACTACCCCTTCTTCTTGAATTAAAGTAGTCATCAGCTTCTTTTTGAGTTAATTTCTCGATAGATCCTTCGATTCTTATTTGTAGACCTAATAAACCCCAATAAAAACATAAAGCAACATTAGGATTTATAGATAAATCTTTCCCTTTTCGACTGTTTAAATTGGTAAAAAAGCAAAATCCTTTCTCATTATATTTCTTTAATAATACCATGCGAGAAGAAGGCTTATTATCTTGACCAACAGTAGATAAACACATTGCAGTTGGCTCGATAATTTTCTTATCATACTCCGCCTTTTCTAACCATTCTTTGAATTTTTGAAATGGTACAAAATTATTACAAATTTTAGACATAGTTTACTAATATTATTGATACAAATTACTCTCTCCAGCTCACTTTTACAACTCTTGTTTAAGTTAATTTATTTATAATATAAGAGAATTTAAAAAATCATAAATAATCGACAATTATCAAAATTATTTATTTAATAAATAAATATAAAAATGATATAACTTGAAATGATAGCTCAATATTTAAATTAGTTTGCAAATTTTACTTGTTAAATCGAATAATTACAAGTATAATTTATATTGTGCATTGCACTATGGTAATAAACTTTATTCATAATAACCATCTGGACTCGGGGGCGGTACCCGACACTTCCACCACTAATCTATAAAATTTATTAGATATGGGGGTGATATAGTTTTCGACAGGCTGCTAAAAGAATTAATTTTACTCGGTTGAGAAACTGCCGATTATCTTAGGATAATATCCGTTCAAAAACAATAAATGCAAACGATAACTTTGCTAATGACAATTTTGCACCAGCTTACGCTGAAGAAGCCTTCGCGTAAACTATCGTGATTTGTCGGGGCTAGTCAGCTTGCCTGTCAACAGAAAAGCTGACATTTAAAATATTTATATTAAATTTATTAGAATTTTTTTAATACCAAATCCCATCTTTAAGTTGATTTTTAACAAAAAAGTGAGGTTAAAATCCAAATTAATTTTTAGAAATTTAAAAATGGAAAATGGTATAAATTATGACTCTTTTACAAAACTACAAAAATTAAAACTAATGAAAGATCTTATCGGATATGATGAAATTATCGAATCCTCAATGCGCTCTGTTATATATGAGACTTTAAAAAAAATTGAAAAAAGTGGCTTACCTGGTAATCATTATTTCGTTATAACATTTTTGACTAGATATTCTGGAGTTGAAATATCGCAAATATTAAAGAATAAATATCCCGATGAAATGACGATAGCCATACAATATCAATATCGTAGTCTTGAAGTCAATCAAGATCAATTCAAAATATCTCTTAGCTTTGGTGGCAAATATGAAACTTTAAAAATTCCATATAAATCAATCACATCTTTTGCTGATCCGTCAATGAATTTTGCTCTTAAATTTACCATGAGTTATGATGCTATAAAAGATGAATCGGGCAATAATTCAAATGAACAAACAAAATTCAACACGGATGATATATCTCCCGATTCTAAAATCATATCATTCGACGCTTTTAGAAACAAAAAAGACGACGATAAATAATGACTTTACAAATAGCATTTTTAATTTGCACTTACCTAATTTCATCAATTCCTTTTGGATTATTATTATCTAAAATATTTAGCAAAAAAGATATTAGGGAATATGGATCTAAAAATATTGGCGCTACAAATGTTACTAGAATTTTAGGTAAAAAACTTGGCTTAGCAACTCTAATTCTTGATGGTATCAAAGGTGCATCAATGATTTTATTGGCTGATTATACTTTTTCCAATAGCGATAATCTTCATTATTTTTTAATTTTAGTAGCCGCTATTGCAATTTTAGGTCATATATTTCCAATTTATCTAAAATTCAAAGGAGGAAAGGGAGTCGCTACGACAATTGCTGTTTTTATTGCATTAAATCCAATGATAGGTATATTGGTATCTTTATCTTGGATAATTGTTTTTTTAATATTTAGAGTCTCAGCAATAGCATCTTTAGCAAGCATATTTGTGACAATACCATTGTCTTATTTCTTTTCTTCTGATTTTCAATTTTATTTTTGCATAATGTTATTCTTACTAATAACTTATAGACATAAAGATAATATATCACGTCTTAAAAAAGGAGAAAGAAAATAAATTTAAAAATGAATCATGATCTTATAGTTGCTCTTGATTTTCCAGATATCTATAGCGCTAAAAAAATGGTTGAGCATCTTGGTGATGAAGTCAGTTTCTATAAAATAGGACTTGAATTTATGATGTCTGGCCATTTTTTTGATATGATAGAATGGCTTAAAGTTAAGAATAAAAAAATATTTGCCGATTTAAAGCTTTACGACATTCCGCAAACTATAGGTAGAGCTATAAAAAATCTTAACCAATACAACATTGAACTCATAACCATCCATAGCTCAAGCCAATCAATTATGGAAGCGGCGGTACTAAATAAAAGAAATAGCAAAATAATTGCTGTTACAGTATTAACCAGCCTAGATCGAATAGATCTTTACAAAATGGGATTTCAACAAAATAGCAGTATTAGTGAAATAGTAGAAAATAAAACAAATCTTGCACTTAAATCAGGCGTTGACGGCATAGTTGTTTCTGGAAAAGAAGCTTACAATTTACGCTCTAAATTTGGTGATGATTTTTTAATAATTAGTCCTGGAATTCGTTTAGAAACAATTGCCAATGATGATCAAAAGCAAATATGCGATGTCAAAACAGCCGTAAATAATGGCAGCAATTTTCTAGTAGTTGGCCGCCCCATTACTCAAAATAAAAATCCAAAAGTTGCAGCTCATAATTTTCAACAATTAATCAAAAAATCATTAATAAAATGATATTATCTAATATTTTATCACAAATTAATGTAAATTTTACCATTAAATCATCCAATAAAGATATCAATGTTGATGATATTAATATAGATTCAAGATTGGTTACACAAAATTGTGCTTTTTTTGCTTTAAAAGGATTTACTAACGATGGCAATTTATTTATTAAACAAGCAATTGATAAAGGAGCGAGCGTTATTATTTCTGATCAAGATTTTAACGATGATATATTGAAAAACAATTCTTGCGTTTTTATCAATACTACAAATTGCTTCGAATTGCTGATAAAATTCTTGCAAATTTTTTATTATAATCTACCACAAAATATATATGCAATCACAGGCAGTAATGGCAAAACTTCAACCGCAGAATTTACTCGTCAAATTTTACAACTAATTGATAAAAAATCAGCTTCAATTGGAACCTTGGGAGTGGTTTGTGATAAAGATGTTAAAGAAAAACTTCCCGAGTCATTCTTGACAACTCCAGATATTGTAACAATGTATAAAACATTATCCGTTCTTAAGTCTAATGACATAAATGATGTGGCAATAGAGTTTAGCTCAATAGGTCTTGAACAAAAAAGAATCGCAGGGCTTTTTGTTAATTGCGCTATATTTACTAATTTTAGCCAAGATCATCTTGATTACCATAACAATATGACCGAGTATTTTCGTTGCAAAATGATCTTATTTAAAGATATTTTAGCAAAAAACGGTTTAGCTGTTATAAATTTTGATATTACAGAATATAAAGAAATTACTAAAATTTGCCAAGATACTAGTAAAAATATCTTTAGCTATGGATTTAATGGTAATAATTTAAAAATTATTTCTATTGATCATCAAGATCTTGGCCAACAAATTACAATTAATATTCTAGATAATTACTATAAATTCAAAATTAAAAGTAGCGCTAGATTTGAAGCTTATAATATTATTTGTGCCCTTGCGGCTATTATTGGATTTTATAAATTAGATAAAACAAAAATAACAAATTTAATCTATAAGCTAGAAAATATCGAATCAGCAGCAGGAAGAATGGAGAGAGTAGCCATCTTACCTAATCATTCACAAATATTTATTGATTTTGCTCACAGTCCCGATTCTTTACAAAAAATATTAAAAGAAATAAAATTAATAGCAAAAAATAGAGTTATAGTTTTGTTTGGCTGTGGTGGAGATCGCGACATTACAAAGCGACCAAAAATGGGTAAAATTGCTTGCACATTAGCTGACTTGGTAATTATCTCTGACGATAATCCAAGATCAGAAAATCCTCAGACTATTCGTCTCGACATTATAAAAGGATGCAATAAAAATAACTTTATTGAAATTGGCGATCGCAAAGCGGCTATAAAAAAGGCAATTTCCTTGTTAGAAGATAATGATATTTTAGTTTTAGCTGGTAAAGGTCATGAGAAATATCAGGTAATAAAAGATAAAAAAATTCATTTTGATGAAAAAGAAATCATCATGCAAGAGTTATCATCTTTTACCGATAATTATTAAATCTAATACCAGAGTTTATCTTTAAACGAATTAAATTCAAAAGATTTTTGAGATTAAAATTAACAAAAATGAAAGCTGTATACCCATACAACTTGAAGCTTTTCTTTGCCGATTTAATGATAAAACAGTTGTTAAAACTTTTTTATACCAATTCCCACCTAAAAAACATATATAAAAACTAAACAATCTGACTTTATCTCTCAAGCCAAAAAGTTGATTTAGGTTAAATATTTTCTGTCACAATATTACCGCCAGTGATAATAACACAATATTTCTTTGTATTATGTATAGAATTTTCTTTGATTAAATTTGCAAAACCAGCCATTGCTAATGCTGCAGTTGGTTCAATTTGTTGATTAAATTCTTGCTGCAGTTCATTGCGCCAAAATTCTATTTCTTTTTCATTTACTTCTAAAATTGCAGCAATTTTTTTCAAATATTGAAAACAACGCTGCGATACTGCTAGAGTTCTAGCACCGTCAGCAATTGTATCAGGCGACTTAACAAAAGAAAATATATTATTTTGCTTTACCGAGATAGAAGCATCATTGGCCAAAGAAGGCTCACAAGCATAGATTTTAGTTTGAGAAGATTTTTCTTGAGTAGCTAAATAACATCCAGAAACCAATCCCCCTCCTCCACATGGAACAAAAATTGCTTCTAAATTATCAATTTCTTTTAAAATTTCTAAAGCGCAAGTTGCTTGCCCCAAAATAACATCATCATTATCAGATGGGTGAATAAAAAAATAACCTTCTTTTTGCTTGTTTTTAGCTAATTCATTGGCTTCACTTCTTTCTTTACATATAATAACCTTAGCACCCAACTCTTTGACTTTGTTTATTTTGTAAATAGATACATTATCTGCCATATAAACAACAAGCTCAATGTTGAATTTTTTTGCTACATAAGCCATAGCTTGAGCATGATTACCCGAACTTTGAACAACTATTTTTTGAGGCAATTTACCACAATTCTCGCGATAAGATAATATCGCATTAAGTGCACCACGAATTTTAAAAGAATTAGTTATCTGCTGATTCTCCATCTTAAAAAAGATTTCAGCGTTAAACATTTTATTAAATCTTTTACTAATAATAATAGGAGATTCAATAATGTAATCACTGATTCTATTTTTTGCTAATAAAATATTATCAAAATCTAAAACCCCTTGCTTCATTGTTTAAATAAATTAGCTTTCAATTTCAAACAAAGCATCAACTTCAACAGGCACTCCAAAAGGTAGAGATGCAGAACCAACAGCAGCTCTTGAATGTTTACCAGCATCACCAAAAATATCTGCAATTAAATCAGAAGCTCCATTAGCAACTTGCGGATGCTCTTTAAAATCAGGAACAGAATTAACAAAAATACCCAATTTAACACATTTAACAACACGATCTAAATCACCATCACAAGCAGCATTTAATTGAGAGACAACATTTATAGCGCATATTCTAGCAGCCCTATTAGCATCTTCTACCGATATTTCTTGCCCTACTTTACCAATAAACGCTAATTTACCATTAAGTAAAGGCAATTGACCTGAAATAGATAGTAAATTACCGCTTTTTACAAAACCAACATAGTTAGCAACTGGAGCTGGAGGATTGGTTAATTCTATCCCCATTGATTTTATTTTATTAGAAAATTGTGACATAATTTATTTTATAATTTAATTTTTTATTTATTAATTTTATTCATTACGATTAATCATTTTTAAGTTAAAATGATGCAATACCAATTCCAACCTAAAAAACATATATAAAAACTAAACAATCTGACTTTATCTTTTTGGTTAAAAATTGCAAAAAGCCTTAAGCCCTATACCTATAGGACTTGCATTTTTACGTAAATTGTGTTATCTGGTGTAGAAATTAACTGCAAGGAGTTTAGTAAAAACTAACACATAGGATTCGCAGTAAGACTTGTTGCTGGCATTGACTAATTTCTGGCACAACTTATGTGATATGATGTAAAATCTTTGTAATTTGAATTCAATGTTATGTAAATGTTTTGAAATGCTTTTATATAAT
>JALQXY010000165.1 GCA_023262945.1 Rickettsiales bacterium
AATGCAAGTCCTATAGGTATAGGGCTTAAGGCTTTTTGCAATTTTTAGCCAAAAATATAAAGTCAGATTGTTTAGTTTTTATATATGTTTTTAGGTGGGAATTGGTATTATACCAATTCCCATCTAAAAATGAACAATATGACAAAATATTTTTTGAGATAAAAATTGTAAAAAATGAAGCTTTACATCCATACAGTTGGAGATTTGATCAGATTAATTGGTTAATAATTAATTAATCTGATCAAATCTCCCTTAAAAATTCTCCAAAATTGACTGATTTATAGAGGTCTAATTTATACAAGATAAGATTATCAAAATTTTTTACTTTTTTATTTTGCTGGTTTTTCTTTTTTTTGGCAGGGTTTTTTTTATATCTTTTTTAGGATTACTTTTCTTTTTTTCTATTAAGGTTGCGATAATATCTACTGATCTGTTGAGGCCTATTGTTAAAATATCATCATTTTTTACTGAGAAAAATTGTTTATCATACAATAAATAAGGACCAAAGGGTCCTATATTAGCAACTATTTCCTTACCATCTTGGGGATGGGTACCTATACTTCTAGGCAATGATAATAACTTAGATGCAGTCAAGCTATCTATTACATTAGGATCAATAGATTTAGGAATTGCTACCCTTTTTGGCTTTTTTGCTTTAACTTTTTTGTTTTTATTACTAGAGTCTTGATCTCCTGGTAAAATTTCACTACCTATCAATTCAATATATGGTCCATAAGGTCCTAATCTAACTTTCATTTCCAGCCCGCTAGATGGATCCAACCCTAAACTTCTTTCTTCAAAAGATGATTTTGTAGAGTAACCCTCTTGAACTTCATCAATAAATATTTTACGACTATTTTTACATTCTGGATAATTAGAACAACCTATAAAAGATCCAAACTTGCCAATTCTTAATGATAATTTGCCATTTTTACAAATTTGACAAGAATCATTAATTTTACCTTCTTTATCAAAACCTAAGACATGCTCTCCAATTCTTTTACTTAAAACATCAAGAACTTCTTGAAAAGATTTATTGTTAATCTCGTTTGCATTGCCGTTAAAATCATGCCAAAAATTATTTAAAAATTGATGCCAGTCAAGTTCGCCATTCGAAATATTATCTAACTCATTTTCTAGGTCAGCAGTGTAGCCATATTCTATGTATTTTGCAAAAAACTCTTTAAGAAATGTAGTTACTATACGACCTCTTTCTTCGGGAAAAAATCTTTTTTTATCAAGATTAACATAGCCTCGATCTTGTATCACAGAAATAATAGTAGCATAAGTTGAAGGTCTTCCAATTCCAAGCTCTTCCATGCCTTTAATAAGACTTGCTTCTGAATATCTTGGTGGTGGCTCAGTAAAATGCTGATTTGAATTAACTTCAATCAAGTTTAATATTTCATTTTCCGTTAAAAGTGGTAAATTTTGTTTATTATTATCGTCCAGATCTTCTCGGTTTTCTTGATAAATTTTATAAAAACCATCAAACTTTATCTTACTACCATTAGCGCGCGCCTTTGCATAGCTAGGAATTGTTTCAATATCAACAGCAATTTGATCAAACACAGCATCCGCCATTTGCGATGCCAACATTCTTTTCCATATTAAACTATATAAAGCGAATTGATCTTGATCAAGATTTGATTTTATTTTATCTGGATTAAGATTGAAATCAGTAGGTCTAATTGATTCATGAGCCTCTTGAGCGTTTTTTACTTTACTTTTAAAATAATTAGGATTTGTAGGTAAATATTCGTCACCATAAAAATTACTAATTACATTACGAACATTTTTTATAGCTTCTGGAGCAACTTCAATTGAGTCAGTTCTCATGTAAGTAATCAAACCTTGAGTTTCTTTATTGATATCAATTCCTTCATATAGTTTTTGCGCTATCATCATGGTTTTTTTGGCAGAAAATCCCAATCTATTTGCTGCCTCCTGTTGTAATGAAGAAGTGGTAAAAGGAGGTTTTGATTTTCTTTTAACTTCCTTTTTGGTAATATTTATAATTTTATACTTTTTATTCTCTAATTCTTTCTTTATAGATTCAGCTTTTTCTTTATTCTCAATTGAAAATTTATCAAGCTTAGCATTATTTATTTCAGTTAAATTTGCATTAAATTCTAACTTTTCTTTATTACTAAGAGAGATTGTAATTGACCAATATTCTTTACTAATAAATTTATCAATTTCATCTTCACGATCACATATTAATCTCAAAGCTACAGATTGCACTCTACCAGCAGATTTACTACCAGGAAGTTTGCGCCATAATACTGGAGATAAAGTAAAGCCAACTAAATAATCAAGGGCCCTTCTAGCTTGCTGAGCATTAACTAAATCCATATCAATTTGACGAGGATTTTTAATCGCTTCAGTAATTGCTGATTTAGTTATAGAATTAAAAACCACTCTTTCTACCAAAGTTTTATCGGTAATAGCTTTTTTTTGCTTAAGAACCTCCAAAACGTGCCACGCAATCGACTCTCCTTCTCGATCAGGATCTGGGGCTAAAATTAACTTGTCGCAATTTTTAGCTTTATCAACAATGTCACGTATATTCTTGATGGATTTAGAGGATATTTCGTAATTTATAGAAAAATTATTATTAGGATCAACCGAACCATTTTTACTTGGAAGTTCACGAATATGGCCAAAAGAAGCTAAAACATCATAATCTTTACCGAGATATTTAGCGATAGTTTTGGCTTTCGCAGGAGATTCAACAATAACAAGATTAGTCATCTTAAAATTTATAATTTATAGCCAAGATTGACTGAATTTAGAAAATTTTGATTTTACACGTTTCTTCTAACGATTCTACCTTTTGTTAAATCGTAAGTTGTCATCTCAATTTCAACTTTATCGCCCTTTAAGATTCTAATTTTATTTTTACGAATTTTACCTGACGCATGAGCAGTTATTAAATGACCATTTTCAAGTTCGACACGAAATATAGTGTTTGGTAAAACTTCAACCACAACACCATTCATTGTTAACAAATCTTCTTTAGGCATATTTTATTAAATGATATCTATTTTATGTCAAAACTTATATTAAAAAATCAAAAAATGTCTGGGTAAGTATAACTCTTATAACATTTTCTATCTCTAATTAGATTTCTAACATATTTAAATCAATTTTAACGATCAATAATCGTTAAAATCATTAAATTGGTATTTTTAAGATAAAAATTTTAAAAAACGAAAACTTTTTACCTATGAAACTTAATGTTTTTTACAATTTTTAGCAAAGACTAATAAATCCAAAAAATCCTTATCAATTTTAAAGATAGGAAATGGAATTATATAAGTTATGTAAAAATCTTTTTATCAAAATAAATCTTAAGAATGCAAGAAATGTAAGATCTTATACTTAAAAAAAGCAAATAATTTTATCTTTTTAAACATAAGTTCTAATATCGGACACTTTTCAAGTGAATCAAGATGATAATGATTTAGCAATTCTATTAAGCAAGACAAGACTATTAAAATCTATTTAAATTACTTTTTTACAAATATTTTTGAAAAAGAGATTCAAGATTTATAGCATTATAACGTTTTTTATCTTTAAAGCTACTAAAAGATTAGCATTATTAAAGACATAAAAAAAATCGAGCACTAGCATATGCCAGTGCTCGATTTAGCAAAATAAAAAGAAAGGATTTAGAAGCCCATTCCTCCCATGCCACCCATGCCACCAGGCATAGCACCTGCTGCAGAAGATGAACTTTCAGAATCATCTTTTTCTTCAACTATTGCAGCTTCGGTAGTAATTAGCAAGCTAGCAATTGATGCTGCATCCTGCAAAGCAGTACGGACAACTTTAGCTGGATCAACTATACCAAGCTTAAACATGTCGCCATATTTATTATTTTGGGCATCGTATCCGTATTTTGGATCATTTTTTAAAACAACTTCGTTACATACAACAGCTCCATCAAAACCAGCATTCTCTGCTATTTGTCTTATAGGAGCTTTAATTGCACGAGCAATTATAGCAACACCAGCTTTTTGATCAGCATTATCAGTTTTAACATTTTCTAAAACCTTACTAGCATAAAGAATAGCAGATCCGCCACCAGCAACAATACCTTCTTGCATTGCAGCGCGAGTTGCAGCTAAAGCATCATCAACTCTGTCCTTTTTCTCTTTAACTTCAACTTCAGTAGTGCCACCAACTTTAATAACAGCTACGCCGCCAGAAAGCTTAGCTAATCTTTCTTGTAATTTTTCACGGTCATAATCAGAAGTTGTTTCTTCTATTTGAGCCTTAATAGATGCGCAACGAGATTTAACGTCAGCAGTTGAACCGCTACCGTCGATAATTGTTGTGTTTTCTTTATCTATTATAACTTTCTTAGCTTGACCAAGTTGAGATAATTCAACAGATTCAAGTTTCATACCTAAATCTTCAGAAATTAGTTGCCCACCTGTGAGAACAGCGATATCTTCCATAATTGATTTTCTTCTATCGCCAAATCCTGGAGCTTTGACGGCAGCTATTTTAAGACCACCTCTTAATTTGTTAACAACAAGTGCGGCCAAAGCCTCTCCTTCAATGTCTTCAGCAACTATTACCAAAGGTCTGCCTGATTGTACAACTGATTCTAGCAAAGGAACCATTGGTTGTAGGTTTGTTATTTTTTTCTCAAAAAGTAAAATATAAGCATTTTCGAAATCAGCGGTCATTTTCTCTGGATTTGTTACGAAATAAGGAGACAAATAACCACGATCAAAATTCATACCTTCAACTACACTTACTTCAAATTCTAAGCCTTTAGCTTCTTCAACGGTAATAGGACTATCTGGCCCAACCTTTTGTACAGCTTCAGCTATTTTTGAACCAATTTCAGTATCACCATTAGCAGAGATAGTAGCTACTTGAGAAACTTCATCTTTGCCACTAACTTTTTTGCTCATATTGCCAATTTCAGCTACTAGTTTTTCACATGCGATGTCGATTCCTCTTTTAAGATCCATTGGATTCATGCCTGCAGCAACTGATTTTATTCCTTCTCGCACAATTGCCTGAGCCAAAACTGTAGAAGTTGTTGTTCCATCGCCAGCGGCCTCATTCGTTTTTGAAGCAACTTCTTTAATCATTTGAGCTCCCATATTTTGGAACTTACATTTTAACTCAATTTCTTTAGCAACAGAAACGCCGTCTTTTGTAACCCTTGGAGCACCAAATGATTTTTCGAATATTACGTTACGACCCTTTGGACCCAATGTAACACGAACCGCGTTAGCTATAATATCAACACCCTCTACTATTTTAACACGAGCGTCATTTCCAAATAAAATTTCTTTTGACATAATTTTTAATATTTTAAATTACTATTTTTAAATTTAAGCAAGATATTACAAGAAATATTGCAATAATTTGTTATTCTATAACAGCCAATATATCAGAAGCTTTTAGTATAACCAACTCTTTACCATCGATTTTAACTTCGGTTCCACCCCATTTAGCGAACAAGATCTTATCTCCGTTTTTAACGTCCAAAGGAACTCTTTGCCCCTTATCATCATAAGCACCATTACCTATTGCAATAATTTTACCTTCTGCTGGCTTTTCTTTAGCTGTATCAGGAATTATAATGCCGCCTGCAGTTTTGCTTTCAGCTTCGACTCTTTCTATCAAAACTCTATCTTCTAATGGTCTAACTTTCATAGATTTATTTTTAATTAATTAATAAAAAATGCAAAAATTATTAATATCAAAATTCACTTTTTGATTTTTAACTTATTTTTTGTTTATCGCCAAAGAAAGTTAGTACATTAATAATGCTTTTATTTCTTTTGCTTTGAATCTAAAAAAATTTACTAAATAATCAATCAAAGTTTATTTTGATATAGTATAAATTTATTAACTACTTAATAACTTTATAAATTTTGACAAGTGTTTATTATTAATTTTTATTTAATTTATAAGGAAAAATAATTTCTTTATTGAAGAGCATAAATTTATTCCAAGAATTAAAAATTTTAATTATGTAACAGTTTTTAATTTATTTTCAAGAATCAAAAATCATATCATCTAGTTTTCTAGCTTTATCTAAAGCATATAAATCATCAAAACCACCAATATGTTTATCATTGATAAATATTTGCGGTACAGTCATCTTACCACCTGATTTTTCTATCATTTCTTCCTTAAAGCTTCCTTGAGTTATATCTATTTCTATAAAATCAGAAATACCTTTGCGTTTCAGTAAGTTTTTAGCTTGTACGCAATAAGGACAAATTTTTTTAGAATAAATTACTATTTTTGCCATATTATATGAATAATTAAAATTTTATTAAAATCTTTCAAAGGTTGAGTAAGGAGAAGATGCTGGTACTGAGTAAGATCTTTCTAAATTTTGATAATAAGGAGGAGGTACATAGTAACGCTCCATATCACCGTTTGGATAAAGATTTGGATCAGGTAAATCATAAGGATTATTATAAAATCTTGAACCATAATTACCACCACCTCTTTGCATAGGCTGGTTACTACGAAATCTTACTAAATTATTGCCTACGTTTTTTTGAATATAATCACGACGATATTGATCATCAATAATTTGATTTTGTTCGTAGGGAATATTTTCACCATCACTATAAAATTCTTTAAATCTTAATCCTTTACCAGAAAAATTTTGGTTTCGGTATCTTTCATTTGGCCTAGTTCCAGAATCAAAGCCTGGCATATCATATAAATATTCATGATATTCATTTCCAGAGCATGAGAATAGGACAACATTGATTAAAATAAAATATAACAGATGTAGACCAAATGAGTTGGTGAGTGGCATAATTAATTAACAAATAAATCTTTAAGATTTTTATATAGCTAACTTATAAATAAAAGAGTTGTTAAAAAAAATAAAACTATCTTAATCAAAATTTTTAACTATTATCTGATTTTATTTTTTATATAAATTTCTACAATGATTATCTAATACTTCATACTCGATCCACCAGTATCATAAGATGGCTCAACATTTCTATAGTAAGAAGGAGGAACGTAATATCTTTCGGTATCATAATATGGATAATTGCCTTGCTGTTGACTAAAATCATAAGGATTATTATAAGATCTTGAATTTGGCACAAAACCACCATATCTCATATCATAAGGCTGTTGAATATTGCGATAAGGGTTATTTCTATAAGGATCGATAACTCTTTGCCTACTTGGTAAAAAATCTGACCTATCATAAAGATAAACCTCTTCATTGGAGCAAGAGGATAATAATAACAGGCACAAAATCCTAAAGAGCCAACTATAATGAATATTTTTTCGCCTTACTGTCACAAAAAATCTATAAAATTGAGCTTAAAACAAGCTCATTTAAAATTAATACCAAATTTCACCTTACTGAATTTTTAAAAAAATATTCTCTTCGTTGATTTAATAAAAAATTGATTATCAATCAATTTTTACGACTAAATCTTCAAAAAAGATTAGATTAAAATACAGTTAATCTTTAGAAATTTTAAATATAGGGCTTGATATAACAAATCCAAGTAAAAAATTGCTAAATTTTTGATATAAAAATGTCATGACACTCATAATAATAAAAATCAAGAAAAAATTAAAATAATCGCAAGAAATAGTTTCTAGGTCTAAATTTAATGATTTACTAGAGAGATATAAAACTAATTATTTTGCTTTGGTTTGAGCTATTTTTTAGAGTCGGCAATTATTTTTTAAATTTTAGTGTATCGATATATGCGTGAATTTAAAAAATAAAAATAACAACAAATTATAGATTCTTAAATGAAAAATTAACTCCGTAAGATCTTTCAGCTTTATTAAAATTTTCAGGATTATTTTCTATTGCATAAATACTAAAATCAGTGCAACATCCATTGCGAATTAATTCTATTTTTTTTGATATAACTTTACCCGAAATAAAGTTTTTTGTAGCTGAAAAATTGCCTATCCATTTATTAGAAATCTTAAGTGAAGAGAGTAGATTTATTTGCTCTCTTTTATTTTCATTCTGAAAATTGCGTCGCATTAGAATATAATTACCCACAAGTTTTATTTTTTTATAATCAAAACCAATACTTACCTCATTCACATCGTTAACATAATTGACTTGATTAAGTTGAAAAGAGTAAGAGGCAAAAAAACTACTTTTATCTTTATAAATTGCCTTACCTACAATATTCGATAGATTTCTATAGTTATAACCCTTGATAAGAACATCTTGATCTTGATTGTTAATACGATAGCTCTGCCCTAAACCTAAAGAAAATTCTCCATATTTATTAAATAAAGATGATTTAAATCCATAGCCAAATCTTTCTCCATTTTCATTACGATCATACCCAATTAAGTAATCATTACTAAAAATATTACTAAAAGTTAATTCGGAATTATTAGAATCTTCATTTGCTAAATCTTTATATTTTAAAACAGATTTAGTAGAAACAAAGTTGATCATAGGTTCAATCAAAATGGTACTTTCTTTAGTTTTTTTAATAAGAGGCAAACTCCAATCTATAGCTAATTTAGGACGATGATTAATTTGCTCATTTTTATATTTATTATGAGGCTCATTATATTTATAATTTTGATCAAGCAAATATAGATCATTTTGCAAAAGCAAATTAACATTTATTAAATTACCATAAAAATTAAATGGTACAGAAACTTGAGGCGTAACGGACATTCTATTATATTGCAAACCGCTTTCACGATTTATAGATACAAAATTAGTTTTTAAGGATATTTGCTCATTAAATAATAATGGAGCAAAAGATATTTCATGATCAATCTGCGGTAGAACGAATTGTTGCTGATTTTTTTGATTATAATTTTCTAACTCTTGAAATCTGATCGTTTTAATCGAGAAATAATCACGATCTTTTATGTAATCAAATTTAATTTCACTAGTGGCATGACTTAGATAGTTATTTTGATAATCACGCAAGTAACTAGAATCAGACATGGTATTGATTTTAAAAGAAAAACCATTATTATAATCCAAATCAAAATTACCGTCACCCGTGATTAACCAGCGATTATTTTTACTACTACGCTTTATAATAGTGTTATCATTAATAGTGTTATCGAGTTTATTATTAGCTATTTCAAAGCCAAGATTATATTCTCCATAATCTGTTAAATGACGATAAACTGAAGTAATTAAATATTTATTACCATCTAGACTTAATTTTGGAGTTATTGTTAAGTCTTTGTCAGGTGATATATTAACATAGAATGGTAATTTAACACCAAGTCTAAATTTATTATCTTTATTGTAATTAGGAAATAAGAAACCACTTTCTCTTTTTTTTGAAGATAATGGAGTTCTTAGGTATGGTGTATATAAAATAGGTACTTCCAATATCTTAAGAATACCATGCTTACTTTTAATGAAGCCATTTTTTTTATCAATTTCGGTTTCTTTTGATTTTATAACAGCAAAGTTTTTTTCTTTATCTATTATAGAATTGCTCTTAGCTATATTAATATTAGGGCAAAATGAATAAAATGGATTAAAAAATGTTGTTGAATAGGAGCTATTTTTTTTAACTTTATTAGCCTTAATATAAGATCCATCACTAAAAATCATATCAACATCTTTAAATAATCCCGAAGAAAAATCATCTCTAATTTCTACTTGCGATGATTTAATCTCACCTACTTCAAGATTTTTAACTATTATATTGCCATAGAGTTTAATATTTTTATTTTTCTTGTCATATATAATTTCGTCAGCGTTTAGAGTAGTTAGTCCCTTAGTAATCTCAACATTACCTTTGGCATTTAATATTTGCTCTTTTTGATTACCATCAACTTGATTAGCTTTGATTATAGTTGGTGATTTTTTATCGATAAAATCTTTAACAGAAGTGATTGCCCAAACATCATCACAAAATAATAATATACTTACAAGATAATAAAATGATATAAAAAAACATCTATAATTCATAACAAATCAAGTGATTTTGATTTTTTAACAATTGCTCAAAGTTTTTTAGCTTAAATTAGAAATTTCTGCGGCTTTTTTTTCCTAATCCACAATGCAATCATTAATCTAGTAAGAACTATAGCTGAAAACATCGACGATAATATACCAAATCCTAAAGTTACAGCAAAACCTTTAACCGGACCACTACCAAAAGAAAACAAAAAGAATGCTACAATTAAAGTTGTGATATTGGAATCAACAATCGTACGATAAGCTTGTTTAAATCCCTGATCAACAGCAATAATAACAGATTTTTTTTGACGAACTTCTTCTTTTATTCTTTCAAATATCAAAACATTTGAGTCTACCGCCATGCCGATAGTAAGAACAATTCCAGCAATACCTGGCAAAGTAAGACTAGATCCTACGAATGATAATGACACAATTATTAACATTATATTAAAAAGCAAAGCAATATTAGCCATAAAACCAATATTGCCGTAGATTAAAATCATAAAAAACGCTACCAAAAATAAACCTATCAAAGAAGCTAAGCCTCCATCACTGATAGAATCTTGTCCTAGAGATGGTCCAACCGACCTTTCTTCGATAACATTAAGAGGAGCAGGCAGGGCTCCAGCTCTAAGTAATAAAGCTACTTCATTAGCCTCTTTTACAGAAAAATTTCCAGAAATGATACCTGAGCCTTGATTTATAACACTATTAATACGAGGGGCGGTAACTATTTTATTATCTAAAACAATAGCAAAAATACGACCTATATTTTCTCTAGTTATTTTAGCAAATTTTTTTGAACCTATATTATTAAAATTAAAACCGACCGCGGGTTTTCCTTCGTAGTAAGTGGTATTGGCATCAATTAATAATTCTCCACTCAATATCACTTCTTTATCAATTAAATATGAAGCACCTTCGTTATCATATAAAAGTTTAGTACCTGGAATTGAAGACAAGTA
This sequence comes from Rickettsiales bacterium, assembly GCA_023262945.1. Taxonomy (GTDB): domain Bacteria; phylum Pseudomonadota; class Alphaproteobacteria; order Rickettsiales; family UBA1997; genus UBA1997. The sequence goes on from JALQXY010000165.1 coordinate 10,903, forward strand.
TTCTCCACTGCTACTAGATGATCTAACAAAATGAAAAGTCATTTTAGCGGTTTTGCCGAGCAAATATTTAACCTGAGAAGAATCTTGTATACCAGGAACTTGGAGTAATATTCTATTATTGCCTTGAGCTTGTATTAATGGTTCTTTAGTTCCATTTTCATCAATACGATGTCTAATAATTTCAATTGATTGCTTTATGACATTGCTTTTCATTTTATTTAACAATTCATCACTTATTACAATCTCATAACTATCATCCTCAGTACTTATATTTAAATCGGGATTTACAGAGTAGATAATTTTTTTTATTTTTGATTCATCAACTTCGTTAATAACATTAAATTTTATTTTATTACCCTGAATCTTAGGTAGTGCACGTATCGCTTTTTCACGAAAAGCTGCCTTTATATCATCTTTAAAATTTTCTAACTGCTCTTTAATGTAGTAAGGAAAATCAATTTGCAAGGTAATCTGAGAACCGCCTTGCAAATCCAAGCCTAAACCCAAATTACTTTTTGGAATTAACTCTTTGAAATATTCTGGAAATATCGAGCTTTCCTGACGATTAAATATAGAAGAAACAAAGAAAAAGATTATAAATAAACAAAATATAACAATAGCTATAATTTTAGTTTTTGAAAAATTTAACATCTAATTCGTGATTTAATTTATAAAATTTATAAAGATTAGCTAGATTTTAACCTTATCTTTGGAACTATATTTAATTAAAAAATTTATTAATAATCATTTTTTATTAAATTAACGTGTAAAAGCCTTAAGTTTCACAAGTACAAAATTTTTTTTAAAACTTTTATTTCAAAAATACCGATTAATTATTTTAACGATCATTGATTGTTATAATTGATTAAATCTATGTTAAAAATCCAATTAAATAAAGCCCTAGTAAAGCACACTACTTAGAATTCTTTTTATTAGCTTTATTAGTTTTATTAACTTGATTAGTCTTATTTTTATCTACAACTAATTCATTTATAGATGATTTATTAATTTTAATTACAATATTATCAGCAATTTCTAAATCGATAATGTTTGACTTATTATCGATATTTTTAATATTTCCATAAATACCAGAACTTGTAACAATTTTATAACCTATTTTTAATTCATTCAAAAGTCGCTGATGTTCTTTTATTTTTTTAGTTTGTGGACGAATTATTAAAAAATAAAAAATTATAAAAATAAGCAGTAACGGTACAAAGCTTGAAAAAGAAAACTGAGAACTTTGTGAAATCACTTCATCAGATTGAGCCCATGCCTGAGAAATAAACATATTATTTAGTTAATTGGTTAATACTGACCATTTTTAAGTTAAAATGGCATTATAGAAAAAATATCATTAATAGTTGTAAATATCATTAATGTTATAATCAAACTAAAACCTATCTGATAACCTATTTTTTGTATTTTTTGTGACAAAGCCCTACCGCGTAAAGCTTCAATCAAATAATAAATTAGATGACCTCCGTCTAAAACTGGAATTGGTAGTAAATTAATTACCCCTAGGTTAATAGATATAAGCGCCAAAAACCATAATACCATTATTTTTGATTCACTTTTAAAGGTTTTGCCAGAATATTTAGCAATTTTAATTGGCCCACCTAATTCTTTAATTGATCTTTGACCTGTAACTAATTGACCCATTGTTCGCAAAATTGAAGCTGATATACTATAAGTTTCAATAGTAGCATGTTTAAAACTCTGAATAAAGCTAACCTCAGCTTGAGTTGATTCTTTAGCTATAATACCTATCATTGGCAACTTTACCTCTTCTCCAGCAAAATCTTTCTTGATTGATATTTGCGGCTTTATTTTAACATCAAAAATTTCAGCCTTTCTTCTTATGCTAAAAAGCATTTCTTGATTATTGCTAACGGAAACAGCCATGATTACATCATTAAAATCATCAATATATTTATTATTGATAGCTAATATTTCATCATTTGGTAATAGTCCCGCATTAAATGCTGGACTTGATTCTAGAACCTCATTAATTATTGGCTTAGTTTCAACCAAACCTTTAAATTTAAAAATAAAAGCAAAAATCAGAATAGCTAAAAGAAAATTAGCAACTGGACCAGCTATAACTATAGCAATTCTCTGAAAAACATTTTTAGAAATAAATGAAAATTCACGCTCTTTTTTTGACATCTTTTTGATAAACTCTTGTTCGGGTATAGATGCAGCATTTCGATCACCGTACATTTTAACGTAACCTCCAATGGGTAATATGCAAAATTTCCATAAAGTACCCTTTTTATCAGTAAAACCAAAAATCTTTTTTCCAAAACCAATGGAAAATTCTTCGACTTTTACTTTACAAAGTCTAGCGATATAAAAATGTCCAAATTCATGAACAAAAACAATTATCGAAATAATGATAACGAAGGATAATATATTATGTAGTATAAAGTGCATTATCGTTATATTTTTTTAATAAACTTTTTGCAAAATTTCTTGCCCAGATATCATATTCTATTACCTCATCAATTGAATTAATTTCTTTAAATTCAATTTTCTCAAGAAAATCATTAACAAAATCTGTAATTCTTGCAAATGATAAATTTTTATTTAAGAAATTTTGAACTGCAATCTCGTTAGCAGCATTAAGAGAAATAATCATATTACCTCCCAATTTTAGAGCATTTAAACATAAATTAATAGCTGGAAATCTTTTGTTATCTAAGGCAAAAAATTCTAATTTTTGTATCTTGGATAAGTCTATTTTATCTATATTTACTGACATTCTTTTAGGATAAGAAAGAGCGTATGAAATAGGTATTCTCATATCAGGTAAACTCATTACAGATAAAGTTGAGCCATCATTATAATTTACCATACCGTGAATTATTGATTGTGGATGAATTATTGCATTTAGTTGCTCAATCTTAACAGGAAATAAATAATAAGCCTCTATTAACTCTAAACCTTTATTCATCATTGTTGCAGAATCAACTGATATTTTTGCTCCCATTGACCAATTAGGATGCTTAATGGCTTGATCTATAGTTACTTTATTTAAATCATAATCACTAAAAAAAAACGGACCTCCGGATGCGGTTAGGGTAATGTCGGCAATATTAAATAAATTATTTCGCTCAAAAATTTGCAATATAGCATTATGTTCTGAATCTATAGGAATAATTTTAACATTATTTTCTTGAGCAATATCTTTTAAAAATCTACCACCGCAAATTAAAGATTCTTTATTAGCTAAAGCAATGTTTGATCCAGCTTTTATAGATTCTAAGGTTGGCTTAATTCCAATTGCACCTACTATAGCAGAAATAACCAGATCGCATTTAATACGCGATATTTCTAACAAAGATTCAAAACCTGACAGAATTTTAATATCTTTGAGATCAACAAGAAGCTCTTTTAATTTAGAATATTTATCTTCATCAACTATTATAATATATTCTGGTCTTAGTTCTCTTGCTTGCTTAGCTAAAAGATTAAAATTACTCTTTGCTGCTAGAGCAAAAACTTTAAAATGTAGCGGATTATCTTTAATAAAAGAAATACTACTTCTACCAATTGAACCAGTAGAACCAAATATTGATATAGTTTTTTTTGATATATCCTCCACGGAATTACTTATTTTTTAATAATTCATCAATCCTTAAAGCATTAGATCCTGTATTATCTAAAATAAATTTTAAATCTGGCACTGATCTTGCTTTAATTCTATTCGCTATCTCTTTTTTCAGATATGGCTGCATTTTATTAAGATAAGGTATAATTTTTTCACGAATTAAATTATCACCAAAAACATCGAGATAGAATTTAACATTTTTTAAATCAGGACTAACATCAGCTTCTAAGATTGTAATATGACAACTTTTAAAACTTAGCAAATCATCCTGCAAAAAGATTTGCGACATTTCTCTTTTGTAATTTTCGCCAACTTGTAATTGCTTTTGAGATTTTATCTTTTTCATTCGATCTATTGATTCATGGCTCTAAAAAACTCTTCATTATTTTTGGTACCTTCTAATTTTTGTAATAAAAACTCCATAGCCTCCAAAGAATTCATTGGATTTACTATTCTTCTAAGCATCCAAACTTTTGACAATGTTGCCCTATCAACCAACATTTCTTCTTTTCTAGTACCAGATCTAGTAATATCAATTGCTGGAAATATTCTTTTATCAGAGATTTTGCGGTCTAGTACTATTTCAGCGTTACCTGTACCTTTAAATTCCTCAAAGATAACTTCGTCCATTTTAGAACCAGTCTCAATTAAAGCTGTAGATATAATAGTCAAAGATCCACCTTCTTCTATATTTCGTGCTGCACCTAAAAATCTTTTTGGTTTTTGCAATGCATTTGAATCAACACCGCCAGTTAAAACTTTACCAGAAGACGGGATAACGGTATTATAGGCACGAGCCAAGCGAGTTATATTATCAAGCAAAATTACAACATCTTTTTTAGTTTCAACCAAGCGACGAGCTTTCTCGATAACCATTTCAGCAAGTTGAACATGGCGATGAGCTGATTCGTCAAATGTTGAGCTAACAACTTCCCCTTTTACGGTTCTAATCATATCAGTAACTTCTTCTGGTCTTTCATCTATAAGCAAAACAATTAGAGTAACTTCAGGATGATTGGTAGTAATAGCATGCGCTATATTTTGCATCAAAGATGTTTTACCGGTTCTTGGGGGAGCCACAATTAAAGCTCTTTGCCCTTTACCAAGAGGAGTGACTAAGTCAATAATCCTTGTACTACTATCGTTATTTAAAGGATTCTCAACTTCTAATTTTAATTTTTCTTGAGGATATAAAGGAGTTAAATCATCAAATAAAACACGATTTCTGATTGATTCTGGCGTATTAAAATTTACCTCATTTACTCTTAACAAGGCAAAATATCTTTCACCTTTTTTAGGAGCTCTTATTTGACCTTTAACTGTATCTCCAGTTCTTAAACCAAATCTTTTAATTTGACTAGGTGATACATAGATATCATCAGAGCCAGGAAAATAATTAGTCTCAGGAGATCTTAAGAATCCAAAACCATCTTCCAAAACTTCCAATACACCCTCTCCTATTATAATATTTTGTAAATTAGCATTAGAAAAACCTTTTAGAATATGATATATCATATCTTGGCGACCATAATCACTAATATTCTCTACTTCATATTCTTTTGCAATCTCAAGCAATTTTTCAGCATTTTTGGTTTTCAAACTTCTAAGTTCAAGAATATTTTCCGCAGGAATTTCTGATAAATCAACTTCATTTTCTTTATAACTATTATTGGTAGCATTCGAATTATTATTAACAACATTTTTTGTTTTTTTAAAATTTGAGCCGTTATTTCTACTAATAAATTTTGAAGCTTTGCTTATTAGACTACCGCTATGAATTTTTTTAGGACTTATTTTATCCAATGTTTCAATATCATCCTTTTCATCATCTTTAATAACCGTATCATATATTTTACTATCTACATTATCTGAATTATCTGATTCTTGAATTTTAATATTTTCTTCAGATTTGTTGTGATTATTTAAAGTAAGCTTTGGAGACATTTGTTTTTAATTAATATTTGATTAATAGATTATTTATAAAAATTAACAAAAAATAGGAACAATTAGAAAAAGATAGGATTATAAATTATGTAAATGGAAGGGTGACACAAATTAAATAATTAAACTCAAATCTATTATTAAGAAAATAGACAAGTTGCACATATAATACCTTTTTATCTTAAAATTGCTAGATACTAGATGGATTTTAACTTCGTATTTTTAGCTAAAAACTAGTTAAAGATTAAATTTAATAACAGTAATTAATATAAAAAAATTACTTCGTAAATTTATATTATTTTTAGTTAATTAAAAAAATGAAGATAAAATTACAAATCAGTAAAATTGATAAAATAAACTGATTTAATAGAAAATTTTTTAAGTTTACTTTTGCCCAAATGCAAACTTCTCAAACGCAAATTGATTAACAAATAAAATCAAGAAAAAATTCAAAGCTTCAAATGTTTAAAGATGGAAGCTGGCGTATTCTAACAAAGGGGCATCCGTCAAATAATTACATATAATTATAAAAATTAGTTATGTCAATAATATTTAGTAATCTTTTCCATTTTTTGGAATTAAGAGTTCTTTATTAACATTTAATATAAATCAGTCAATATAAATTTGATCTAGGTCGTTAAATAATAGATAGATGATAGGGTAAATTAATTTTTTATTGATGGATTTAAGTTTAGCAAATTATTATTTTAACAAACTTTCAAAAAGCCTAATACCGTCTCCACCTATATCTTTATTATGACCAATTGCCCTTTCAGGATGAGGCATTATACCTAGAATATTTTTCTTTTTATTAAAAACTCCAGCAATATTAGCTATAGATCCGTTAGGGTTGAATTCATTACTCTTAAGTCCATTTTTTGAGCAATATCTAAAAGCAATACCGTCTTCATCCTCCAACTCTTTCAAAATGTCGTCACTAGCATAGTAATTGCCGTCCATATTGGCAATTGGAATATTAATTACCTCATCTTTTTGATAATTTTCAGTAAATTTAGAATTATTATTAACTTTAAGATAAACTGAGCGACAAATAAATTTCATATCTCTGTTACGCATCAAGGAGCCTTTTATTAGACCAATTTCGGTTAAAATCTGAAAACCATTACAAATTCCTAAAATATAAACCCCTTTTTGAGCTAATCTTTTAACTTCTTTGATAACTGGTGCGACTGATGCCATAGCTCCACTACGTAAATAATCTCCGTAAGAAAAACCTCCGGGCAAGATAATCAAGTCAAGATCATTATCTAAATTAGTATCTTTATACCAAACATTTTTAACTTTACCTTTGATTAATTTTATTGCCTCAATCGCATCACGATCACAATTTGATCCTGGAAATGTTATAACAGCTGCTTTCATAGTTACTTTAAAGAATTTGATAATTATATTCTTCAATCACTTTATTTACCAATATTTTATCACAAATATCATCGATGATTTGTTTTATCTTAGATTCTTCAGTTTCTAAAATCTCAAGATCAATGAATTTACCTTGTCTAACATTAGATATTGATGAAAAGTCAAAATCCTTAACCAGTAAATTCTCAATAGCTTTTCCTTGGGTATCTAAAACTCCTTTTTTTAATAATATATTTATACGAACTTTCATTATTTTTTAATTTTTCTAATTTTACTATAAAGTTTATGGAAATGATAATTAAACTCAGCTCCTAAGATAAAGATTAAGCTTACTAAGTAAAAAAACACTAAAGAAACTATAATGCCAGCCAAAGATCCATAAACAAAATTTACTTGATTAAAATAACTTAAATAAAAAGAAAATATTTTTTGTAATAAAGACCAAAGAATAACTGATAAAATTGATCCTGGCAATGTCTGCGATATTTTTTGTTTAGCATTTGGTAAAATATAATACAACAAAGAAGTAGAAGCAATTATAATAAAAACTATAATAAATTGACTAAAATAAAAAAAACTAGATTCAAAATCGATTCCAAAAGAAAATATTAATTCTAATTTTTTAAGAAATTTAGGAGCAATAATAAAAATTATTATCCCAATAACTATAATAAAGCTTATCATAAGAAATTCTATTATACTAATAAAACGTCGCCATAAATAAGGTGGCGGAAAATCAACTCGATAAGCTTTATTTAATATAGTACGCAAACCCTCAACGGAAGATGAAGCCGTCCACACGACTCCTAAAATAGCTATTGTTAAAAAACTTTGATTAGGACCTGAAATAATTTCATTTACTCTTGGCGCCAAAGCTTGACTCATCTCTTTTGGTGCAGCAGCTAATAAATATTGAACAAAAATTATACCTTGTTCAGAAGCGCCAAATAGCCCTATTATAGCGATTAAAAAAATTAAAAATGGAAACAATGATAAAATACTCAAAAAAGCTAAATATCCTGCATGCTCAACACCATCTTGCTTTATCAAATCTGATACTGATTTTTTTATAATTTTTATCAGCAGTAAAATATAAGTACGATATATATTTTTTAACAGCAACATCAAAAGATAAATTTTAATAGTAATTACGTATCTTTTACAAAGAAAAGACCACTTATATCAAGGCCTTCACGAGAATATATTCTTTGCGATTCCTCTCTAACGGATTCTAAAATGCCAATGATTTTATTACAACCAAAAATAGTAGCCTGCCATTCAGCCCAACGCATCAAGATTTTACCAACGCCTATACCTCTTTTTTTACGATCTATCATAAAATCTTCGATTTCTAAAGCTTTGCCAAAATGTAATTTACGAACAATTCTAATTCCAATAACTCCAATAGTGTTATTATCATCATCGATCACTTGCGCCATTTTATAGCCACGCTGCATCATATTTAATATATCTTCAATATAACTTTTTTCTGTGATCTCGCTATATATCTGATTTAGAATTGCAAATGTTGCAGAAATATCGTCACGGGTAATAACTTCTTTAATTTGCATAGTTGATTTAATGAATTATGTTAGTAATTTTATTTCTTATAAACTTAATTTACTCTAATACAAAATCTGATATTTAATTAGATTTAAAGATTAGATTTGGTATAAGTCAAGAAAACCAATAACTTAAAAATAATAAAAATGATAAAAAAAGTTGTTCTCGCTTATTCAGGCGGTTTAGATACCTCAGTTATTCTTAAATGGCTGCAAGAAAAATACAATTGCGAAGTTGTAACATTTACTGCCGATTTAGGACAAGGTGAAGAGTTAGAGCCAGCAAGAAAAAAGGCAGCAAGCCTTGGTGTTAAAGAAATTTTTATCGAAGATTTGCGTGAAGAATTTGTTAAAAATTACGTCTTTCCAATGTTTCGCGCTAATGCAGTCTATGAGGGCGTTTATCTACTTGGCACCTCAATTGCTAGACCTTTAATCGCCAAAAGACAAATTGAAATTGCTAAACAAGTTGGAGCAGATGCTGTTGCCCATGGCGCCACCGGCAAAGGAAATGATCAGGTAAGATTTGAGCTTGGATATTACGCCAATAATCCAAACATTAAAATTATTGCTCCATGGCGTGAGTGGGATTTAAATTCTCGTACTAAATTAATTGATTATGCCGAGAAAAACCAAATTCCAGTCGCTAAAGATAAAAAAGGTGAGGCACCTTATTCGATTGACGCTAACCTTCTTCATACTTCAAGCGAAGGTAAAGTTTTAGAAGATCCTAGTCAGAAAGCTCCGGAATATGTTTATCAAAGAACTGTTAGCGCTAAAGATGCGCCTGATGAAATAACTACAATTAAAATTTCTTTTAAAAATGGTGACCCAATTGCAATCAATGATCAAAAATTATCCGCTGCTACAATCTTATCAAAATTAAATGAATACGGCGGCAAAAACGCTATTGGTCGACTTGATTTAGTTGAAAATAGATTCGTCGGTATGAAATCGCGTGGTATCTACGAAACACCAGGTGGCACAATACTTTTAGTTGCACATCGCGCTATAGAATCAATTACATTAGATCGCGAAGCGTCTCATTTAAAGGATGAAATTATGCCAAAATATGCTAGCCTAATTTATAATGGCTTTTGGTTTTCACCTGAGCGCAAAATGCTACAAGCTTTAATCGATGAATCGCAGAAAAATGTTGAGGGCGATGTTACGCTAGAATTATATAAAGGAAATATTTCTGTAATTGGCAGATCGTCGCCAAAAAGCCTATACTCAATATCGCATGTAACTTTTGAAGAAGATGCGGTTTATGATCAGCGCGATGCTCAAGGATTTATTAAATTAAACGCCTTAAGATTAAGGTTAAACAGGTTCTAATACCAATTTCCATCTAAAAATAAACAATATGACAAAATATTTTTTGAGATAAAAATTGTAAAAAATGCAAGTCCTATAGGTATAGGACTTAAGGCTTTTTGCAATTTTTAGCCAAAAAGATAAAGTCAGATTGTTTAGTTTTTATATATGTTTTTTAGGTGGAAATTGGTATTATACCAATTTCCATCTAAAAATAAACAATATGACAAAATATTTTTTGAGATAAAAATTGTAAAAAATGCAAGTCCTATACCTATAGGGCTTAAGGCTTTTTGCAATTTTTAGC
>JALQXY010000045.1 GCA_023262945.1 Rickettsiales bacterium
AGGACTTAAGGCTTTTTGCAATTTTTAGCCAAAAAGATAAAGTCAGATTGTTTAGTTTTTATATATGTTTTTTAGGTGGGAATTGGTATTATACCAATTCCCATCTAAAAATGAACATAGTATTACTACAAAAATTAAAAATATTGTAAGTAAAATTAACAAAATTCATTGATTTGCAGGGATATTTTATATTAAAGCAAAAATTAAGCCTATAAATCCACCAAAAAAACCACCCCAGACAACCAACCAATTGAGATGTTTGCGGATCATTTTTTGAATGATATCTTTAACCATTTGCGGTGTTAAACCTATCAACCTATCGTCAATTATTTTTTCAATTTGCTTAATTAAACTAGAAGTAAAATTATTATCATTAATTTTATCTTTATTAATTATTAGATCATTGATAATATTTTTCAGCCGTGCAGTTATTGGCTCTTTAAGAGGATTTAGAGCTTCTCGACCACCAAACATAGACAACATGCCACCAAGAGAAGATTCTAATATAGCGTCAACCAAACCATTAAATATTTTATCAAAATCTATTTTATTACTTATCTTTTCAACAGATAGTGAATTATTTTGTAAAAAAAAGCGCTCAATATGCTTCTTATTAAAAAATTCATTAATTATTAGCTCTTTGATGCCTTTTTTAAAATCTTCAAAACGACTAGGAATAACACCAGATCCATATAAAAAAGGCACTTTATCAAATAACATATATATTGCTAACCAATTAGTCAAAGAGCCTGATAAGGCAAAAATACCAATTGTTATTATTGTATTACTATATATTGGTATAAAATAACCTAAAATAATCAAAAATAAAGCGGTTAGGTTAGTTATAATATTTGCATTCATAAAGGATTGAAAATATATTTAATTAATTTAAAGATAAACTTTGATATATAGCAAATCCAATCTTTAGATATAATTTGGTAACTTATCCCATATTTAAAATATTTCTTAGATAAAGAATATGGGTTATCTAAAAATCGGATTTGGTATAATTTTATTATTGCTTAAAAATTTTAAAAAACAAAAACAATGAAAAAACTAATATCCACATTTTTTGCTATTTTAATTATAAATTCACAATTAGCAATTGCTGTTGACTTATCTTTTAATTTAGAGGATGCAGCTGATATTGTTGGATCTATATCATCTGAATCTAAAAATAATAATGGAAAAAAAATCAAAGATCCGTTAGCAAGATTAGAAGAAAAAGCTACTAACAAAATAGATTCTGTGATGTCTAAAGTTGAAAATAAAATCGACAATGCTACTTCTAAAATCGAACAAAGAATTGAAAAATATGAAGAAAAATTTAATAAATACGAAAAGAAAATTGAAAAACTTGAGAAAGTAACCGATGATGTAATTGATACTTTTAATAGTTTTGATTCTAAAAAAATAGATAAAATGATCAATATCGCCAAATATATTGGCATTTTTATTGGTGTATTTTTTACATTAATGATAATATTATTAATATTAGTTTTTGTACAATTAACTAGAGTCAATAGAAAGTTACCCCTACAAAAATAAATGTTTTGGAAAATAATTACTAACGAATTAAAAATAAGCGGTCAAAATATAAACAAAATCATCAGTAGCTTCTTATTTTTTGTAATATTTATTTTTATCAGTCAAATTCTTAGCAAAAATAATCAAAATACTATAGATCCTGATATATTATTTTGGCTAGCAACGATATCTGTTATAGTTTTTTCTAGCGCTGATTTTTTAAAATCAGATTATGATAGTGGCATGTTAGAACAAATGATTCTTGCTTGTTATAATTTTGAGATTTTTATTTTTGCTAAAATTATTGCCAATTGGCTCAATTACTCTTTACCAATTATAATAATTTCTTGCTTAATAAATTTTGATTATAGTTTTATTATAATTGCAATCTTAACCACCTTTACTATAAATGCTGTTTGTTGTTTTTGTGGAAGCTTTTCTTTGTTAGGAAATTCTTCTCCATTAATTGCTTTTATTGCTCTTCCCTTTATAATTCCATCTATAATAATAGCAAAAAATAATATAGAAAGCTGGACAATATTATTGCCCTTGGCTTTATTGTCATTTTTTATACTATCATTTTTTATTGCAAAAATTGTTCAAATTATTATAGATTAATATTGTCGATCAATCTTACATTGCGTAAAAAGCCAGCAAAAAAAATACGAGATTTTATATAAGGATCAAAAGATTCTATTAATTGCAAATTCTCTTCTTGCCTTACCTCTAAATAATCAATTTTATCAAAACCAATTCTTATCAATTCCTTTTTAGCATTTTGAATAATAAAAGATAAGTCGGATTCTTTATCTTTTAATAATATATTTCTAACATTGCTTAAAATTGTATAAATTTGCGCAGCGTTTTTTCTATCTTCATCATTTAACAAAATATTACGCGAAGAAATTGCTAAACCATCTTTTTGACGTAATGTTGGCTGTGATATTATTTTAGTTGAGAAACTTAAATCAGTAACAAGCCTTCTAATTATTTGTAATTGCTGAAAATCTTTTTCACCAAAAATAGCAAAATCTGGATTTATGATATTAAATAATTTACTTACAATTAAACAAACGCCAGCAAAATGACCACTTCTTGAAATGCCACATAGACAATTTGCTAAATAAGAAGTATCGATATTTATCAACGGCTTATCTTTATATATATCTTTATCATCTGGAGTGAAAACAAAATCTGTATTTGCTTTGGATAATTTTAACAAATCATCTCGTAAATTACGCGGATATTTATCAAAATCTGATTTATCATTAAATTGCTGACGATTGACAAATATTGAAACTATAACTTTATCTGCTATTTGTTTTCCTTTGTTTATTAACGATAAATGTCCATCATGCAATGCTCCCATTGTGGGCACTAGGGCAATCTTTTGTTTTTTATACTTTAAATCTGCAATTACATCTCTTGCTTCAATTATATTATTAATTTGCTTCATATTTCATACCAAATTTTAAAAAAGAATTTAAATAATACCAAGTCCCATCTTTAAATAAAATTATAACAAAATATTTTTGAGATAAAAATTGTAAAAAATGCAAGTCCTATGCCTATAGGACTTAAGGCTTTTTGCAATTTTTAGCCAAAAAGATAAAGTCAGATTGTTTAATTTTTATATATTTTTTTAGGTGGAAATTGGTATAATTAATTAAATCCAGTCTTTTTTGTTAATGTAATTTTTGTAAATCTATCAATGAAGCAAGCTAAAGATAAGTCGCAAGAAAAAAAGAATTTAACTATAAATTTTGGCCCTCAACATCCTGCGGCTCATGGAGTTTTGCGTTTAGTTTTAGAAATGGATGGCGAAGTAATAACTAAAGCAGATCCCCATATTGGATTATTGCATCGAGGTACTGAAAAATTAATTGAACATAAAACATATTTACAAGCCGTTCCTTACTTTGATCGCCTTGACTACGTCTCACCAATGTGCCAAGAGCATGCTTTCGCTCTAGCTGTTGAAAAATTACTTAATTGCAAAATACCTCCCAGAGCTCAATATATAAGAGTACTATTTTCTGAGATAACTCGCATCTTGAATCATATAATGGCGATTACAACTCAAGCTCTTGATGTTGGTGCCATGACCCCTTTATTATGGATGTTTGAAGAAAGAGAGAAAATGATGATGTTTTATGAAAAAGTATCTGGATCAAGAATGCATGCCGCCTACATTAGGCCTGGAGGGGTTCATCAAGACTTGCCTCGCGGATTATTAACTGAAATTTTTGATTTTATTGAAGATTTTCCTAGTAAAATTGATGATATGGAAAATCTTTTAACTAATAATCGTATTTTCAAACAAAGACTAGTTGATGTTGGAGTTGTGTCAAAAGATCAAGCTTTAAACTGGGGATTTTCAGGTCCTATGATTCGCGGCTCTGGTATAGCTTGGGATTTGCGCAAAAATCAACCATATGAAATTTACGATAAGTTAGACTTTGATATTGCCATTGGTAAGAATGGTGATTCTTATGATCGCTATCTCATAAGAATACAAGAAATGCGCGAATCAGTAAAAATTATCAGACAATGTATAGATAAAATGCCTGAAGGAGCTGTTATGACTGACGACCCTAAGGTATCACCTCCAAAAAGACTTGATATGAAGCAATCAATGGAAAGTCTAATTAACCACTTCAAACTTTATACCGAAGGTTATCACGTACCAGCTGGAGAGGTATATGGTTGCGTCGAAGCGCCAAAAGGTGAATTTGGCGTATATATTATTTCTGATGGTTCTAACAAGCCTCATAGATGTCGTATTAGGGCGCCGGGTTTTGCTCATTTACAAGCCTTAGAACCTATGGTTAAAGGACATATGTTAGCCGATGTTGTAACAGTTATTTCAACGCAAGATATAGTTTTTGGAGAAATTGATAGATAGTTTAGTAAAATATGAAAATATTTTACTAAACTAATATCTAAGTATTATTTTTAACGGCTATATAATAATACCAATTACCACCTAAAAAACATATAAAAACTAAACAAAATAACTTTATCTTTTTGGTCTAAAATTTAGAAAAAAAATCTTTGTATATCG
>JALQXY010000085.1 GCA_023262945.1 Rickettsiales bacterium
AAATACCAAATCGTTGTGACCGTCGCCGTTTGTGTCTATGCCGGGAATATCAGTATACCCAAACCATGAACGACGAAGACCCTGTGCAAGGTCTAACTTTACGATGCCAGGAAAGTTTTCATATTTGTATGCATCACTTAGATTAATATCAGCAGCTTGTGCTGCGCTAATTGTAGTAGCTGCAACCGCAGCAGCCATAGTGATCTTAAACATTGCGTATGTCTCCATTTATTACAACATAAACATACTATAGTGTGATTCGTTTTATTTGTCAAGTAAATAATTTAAAAGATATTTTGTTTCTATTCTTCTAAGATAGCATTTGTGGAAGTTTTCATTATTTGCTAACATCGCATCTTTCATGTCAAATAGTGTATCTACCCAATCTGATTTTGATATATCAGACAGCCGCCGAACCTCTTTTATAACTGCATCTAATCTTTCTTTTTTGTCTTTGATACTGTCGTATGAATGGTTTATCCATTTGTCAAATACATCATATCCGTGTTCTCTTAATGCCTGCACTGTTCCTACATCACCCCACATCACAAAAGGTTGCCCATTTGCAAACGGTTTAAAACTTTTTTCACTTAAAAATGTTGCATCGCTATTTGCATAAGTTTCAGAGACAACTGTAAAGCATGTTGAATACACATCTTTCCACCCATGATCCCAGGCTGGATTAATAGAAAAGTCTACTCTATGTTCCTGTTTTTCGGTTAGATATTTTATTAACTTATAATTGTCGTCTTGGAAATCAGACTTGTAGTACATCCTATTAACATGCATTGAAAATTGATCTATGTTAAAATCATATTCAAAATTGCCGCCCCAACTATATATATTATTTTGTAATAGTTGCTCTTTATATAATTCAGTTAAGAGTGCAATCCTATGTTCTCTGGGTCTTCGGTTGTACGATGTAAAATGAAATTCTCTTGGTGCTTTGTTTTCTATACGTTTTATTTGTTTTCTGAATTTTTGATAATCCGAATCTTCGTCAAAGTGCGAAAATGTGGAACCTAATTGCCATGAGTTAAAAAGATTTACTTCCCAAAAATTCTGATACTCTGATTTTATGTTTGTGTTCTTAACAGTAACTTCATGGTTGTATACACTCGTTAAGAATAAAATATCCTTTTCTTGTATTCCACCTAGACTGCTTAGTAGAAAATCCCAATCTATGTCAGTGTACCCCTCAAGCGAATAATGACGGCTTTTAATGGTCATATTATTTGCAGATCTGAGCTAGAAAAAGGAACAGAATTTGAAATGAAATTTTCGAACTAAAAATATTCAAAAAATTCTCTGAAACGAGTTGACTTCAACTCTCTTCCAAGCGTTCATGGAAGTAAGGCTAGCAAGCCATTATTAACCATTTAGTAAGTAAAAAAATGAACGATAAAACCACCCTTCAAAACCACCTTGAATCATTCAAATCTCAGATGACAGAAGTTAATGAATCCCTCTATAAAATTGAGTCCAAATTTGAAAAAGAAAAAGCCAAAATTGAGCAATTAAGACACTCATTTTTTGTAGTGGTAAAATTAATCAATTCCGAGCTTCTAGATTCATTTCAGAATATTGAAGAATTCCTGCAAATAAGAAATTCAGAAGATAATTCTAAGTAACGCCCATGATATATATTTTAAATTAAGTAATGTAAAGTTAACTTTTCTTTATTTAGGGGGTTGCAACTTTCATTTATGTTAGATAAAATGTCTCTAGTAAAATACCAAGGTTAATTCTTTATTTAATTAAAATATGCAAAATCAAGAATCCTTAGCCAAAAAGGATAGGATTGGTAAATATATTAAAAGCTCCATAGTTGGAGGAGAGTCTTTTAATAGTTATATTCCAAGTAATTTACCGCCAAATCCACCAATTGAAATGGGCGAGATTTACCCGCTGCTTGATAAAGCTAATACTGCACTTGGTAGATTAGACGGCATTAGCATGATTTTGCCCGATCCATCTTTATTTCTTTATATGTATGTTAGAAAGGAGGCGGTTTTATCTTCACAGATAGAAGGAACTCAATCCTCTCTTTCTGATCTTCTTCTTTTTGAAAATAACCAGCAATCACCAAATAATCTATTTGATGATGTCACGGAAGTTTCCTCTTATGTGGCAGCAATGAATTATTCTATTGATAGATTAAAGAAACTACCTTTATCGCTAAGGCTCATCAAAGAAGCTCATGAAAAATTAATGAATAACTCTAGAGGTAATAATAAAAACCCTGGAGAGTTTAGAAATTCTCAAAATTGGATAGGAGGATCAAGACCTGGTAATGCAATTTTTGTGCCACCTCCTGCAGAAAAATTGATGGAATGTTTAGATAATTTTGAAAAATTTCTTCATGATGAAAAAACTAAAATGCCAATTTTAATAAGAGCTGCAATTGCTCATGTGCAATTTGAAACTATCCACCCATTTTTAGATGGTAATGGCAGAATTGGCAGGCTTCTAATAACTTTGATGCTTTGCAATGATGGAATTTTAAAACAACCATCTCTTTATCTTAGTCTATATTTTAAAGCCAATAGACAAGAATATTATAATCACTTACAAAATATTAGAGAAACTGGGGATTTTGAATCTTGGATCAAGTTCTTTTTAATTGGCGTTGAAAGAACCTCAAATAATGCAGTGGGGACAGCCAAAGATATAATTAACCTATTTAACGATGATTCCAAAATCATTGAAACATCAGATAAATGTACTCCAGCTATTTTAGCAATTTATAAATATCTACAAAAAAGCCCAATTACTAATACTTCTAAAATAAAGGAAGAATGTGGCATTTCCTTACCGACAATAATTCGTAATATGGAAAGTTTGGAATATTTAGGAATTGTGCAGGAGGTGACAAAAAAAGAGCGACATAAAATATTTATCTATAAGAAATATTTAGAGCTTTTAAATGATGGGCAACCAGTAAACACTTATAAGATGTAATATGGAAATAGCGCAGCTCTCAAAAACAGATTACATAAAAGGTCTACAATGCTCAAAGTCTTTATGGTTTTTTAAGAACCGCAAAGATTTAAAGCTGTCAGTTGATAAGAAGTTAGAATCTAAATTTGAGTTTGGAAATGAAATTAATGAACTTGCAAGAAAATATTTCTCAAATGGAGTCAAGGCAGATGATAATTATTTTGATATCAAAAAAGCCGTTTTATCTACCCAAGAATTAATCAGCCGAAATCACAATATAATCTTTGAGGCAACTGCTCAAAGTAATAATTTTTCACACGCAAGAATAGATATTTTGCAAAAAAGCAAAAATGAAGATGGTTGGGATTTAATTGAAGTAAAAGGATCAACTAGTGCCAAACCTAGTCACTTAAATGATCTATCTTTTCAATTATCCGTTTTTACTGAGGCTGGATATAAAATTAACAGCTGTATCCTAATGCTGCTTAACAAAGAATATATATTCAACAATAATCTTGATATTGAAAAACTTTTTAAG
Organism: Rickettsiales bacterium; assembly: GCA_023262945.1. Classification (GTDB taxonomy): domain Bacteria; phylum Pseudomonadota; class Alphaproteobacteria; order Rickettsiales; family UBA1997; genus UBA1997. Next base: position 3,479 of record JALQXY010000085.1, read on the forward strand.
TTTGAAGATGTAACCTCTGATGTTTTTGAATTGCAAAGCAGCACAAAATTAATCAAAGACAATTTAAAGAAAATTCTAAAAGAAAAATCAGAGCCAGCGGTTAAAATAGGAGCTCATTGTTTTGAAAAAAAAGATCACCACTATGAATGTGACTTTAAATATCACTGCTTCCAAAATATACCACAATATTCGGCTTTTGATATATACCAAAAAAAGAAAGCTGAACAAATCTCTAAAGAAATAGATAGTTATGAAATTAGCGATATTCCTTCTAAATTATTACCAAAAGGATTAAAGAAAGTTGATGTCGACTGTTATTTAAATGACAAGACTCATTTTGATAAAGCAAAATTAAATGAATTTTTGTCAAATCTAGAATATCCTCTTTATTTCTTAGATTACGAAACTTTTCAATTACCAGTTCCAATTTTTAATATATCAAGACCATATCAACAAATTCCTTTTCAATTCTCGCTTCATATTCAATACAAGCCAAATAGTGAATTAAAACATTTTGAATTTTTACACCAAAATAACAGCGATCCACGAGAAGATTTTATTCAAAACTTAATCAAAACCTGCGATAATAAAGGATCAATTATTGTCTACCATCAGTCTTTTGAAGAAACCAGAAATAAAGAATTAGCAAGAGATTTTCCGCAATATTCTAACCAAATATTAAGTCTTAATAGCAGGTTAGTCGATTTAGAAATACCTTTTAAAAATAAATATATATACAGTCCAAAGCAGCAAAGTTCTAGCTCAATTAAAAAAGTCCTTCCTGCATTTACCGACTTAAATTACCAAGATCTAGAAATTAAAAGTGGTGGTGATGCTATGAATATTTATGCCAACTTTATTAAAGGAGAAACTCTACTTGAAGGTAATCTAATAAAAGATTTGTTAGAATATTGCAAGCGAGATACTTATGCGATGGTAATGTTGTTAAATCAATTATTAGAATTAAATGAATAGCTCCCAAATTGAAAAAAACATAGTTGGTTTAATAAATAAATTTTCAGAAGAAAGTTATCAAAAAGATGATTTTATTTTTGATTTTCTAACTTGTTATAATCTGCCTAAAGCAACAATCACTCTTTTAAAGAAAGGAAAACATAATTTATCAAAACTTAATGGATGCATTATTCTAAAGAAAAAAATCTTCTTTTTTGAGGTAAAAGAGCAGGACTTACACCTTACAATTAATAATCTTGATCAAGATAGTAAAACCCATAAACACAATCCAAGATTTATCATTGTTACCAATTATAAAAATATTTTAGCAATTGATACTAAAACCAAAGATAGTCTTGATTGTTCACTAAATGACCTGCCTAAAAATTTTGATTTCTTTTTACCATTAGCGGGAATTGAGAAAACCGCATATAAAAATGAGAATCCTGCTGATATTAAAGCTGCCAGCAAAATGGCGAAAATTTATGATGAGATTTTAAAAGATAATGAATTTCAAAGTGAAGAACAGCTTCATCAATTAAATATATTTTTATCAAGATTACTTTTTTGTTTTTTTGCTGAAGATACAGGAATTTTTGATAAAGCAATTTTTACTAATAGTGTTAGTTCCCATACAAATGCTGATGGTAGTGATTTTGATTCATATTTAAATAGACTATTTCAAAGTTTAAATAAAGAAGATAAAAGCCAGTATCCTAATTATTTGCAAAAATTTCCTTATGTAAATGGCGGTCTTTTTGTGAAAAATTATGATGCACCAAAATTTTCAAAAAAATCTAGAGATTTAATAATTGAGTGTGGACAGCTCGATTGGTCAGAAATTAATCCAGATATTTTTGGCTCCATGATTCAAGCTGTGGTTCACCCATCGATGAGGGGTGGTCTTGGTATGCATTATACTTCCGTGCCAAATATTATGAAGGTTATAGAGCCGCTTTTTTTAAATGAATTAAAAGAAGAATTTGAGAAGGCTTTTTATGATGAGGCAAAGTTAAAAAAACTATGGTCAAGAATTGCAACTATAAAAATTTTTGATCCAGCTTGTGGTTCTGGTAATTTTTTAATTATTGCGTACAAAGAGCTAAGAAAATTAGAAATAGAAATTTGGAATAGAAGATGCGAATTAAGAAATTTCTCAAAAAATGATGCTCATTCATTTATTAGTTTAGAAAATTTTTATGGAATTGAAATAGATGATTTTGCTCACGAAATAGCCATTCTTTCGCTTTATCTAGCAAAGCACCAAATGAATGTTAAATTTAAAGAGAATTTTGGTCATACTAAACCAATTTTACCCTTAAAAGAGTCTGGTAAAATTATTTGTGCTAATGCTGCAAGAATTAGTTGGGAAGAGGTTTGCCCCAAAAAAGAAGGTGATGAAATTTATATTTTAGGAAATCCGCCTTATTTAGGGGCAAGAAACCAGAAAAAGGAGCATAAAGATGATATGGATTTTGTTTTTAAAGGAAGACTTAATAAGTATCGTGATTTAGATTATATTGCTTGCTGGTTTTTTAAAGGCTCAAACTATATACGAAACAGCAATATTAAACTTGCCTTTGTTTCTACTAATTCAATATGTCAAGGTGACTCTGTAGGATTATTTTGGCCTAATATTTTTAGCCTTGATATTGATATTTTTTTTACTCACACATCATTTAAATGGCAAAATAATGCTAAATCTAACGCTGGCGTGGTAGTGGTGATCGTAGGCTTAAAAGACAAAAAAAATAAAGCCAAAAAACTTATATTTACTAATCAAAATCAATTTGATGTTGATAATATCAGTCCTTACTTAACTAAAGGCGGTAATCTTGTTGTATCTAGAAGGAAAAAAGTAATTTCAAATAATTTACCGAAAATGAATTTTGGTAATATGCCAAATGATGGTGGGGGTCTAATTTTATCAACATTGCAAAAAGAAGAAATTTTAGATCAAAATCCTGAATGTAGTAAAATTATCAGAAAATTTGTTGGTTCACAAGAATTTATAAGGGGGCAAGATAGGTGGTGTTTATGGATTAATGATGAAGATTTGCCTCTTGCAATGTCTAGTAGTTTAATAAAAGATAGAATTAACTCGATACAAAAACAAAGAGAATCAAGTTCAAGAATTGGTACTGTTAAGGCGGCAAACACTCCTCATAAATTTTCTGAAATAAGACACAAAGAAGGTAATTCTATAATAATACCTAGGGTTTCATCGGAAAGAAGAGATTATTTGCCAATTGGTTTTTTAGATGAAAATTCAATTATTTCAGATTCCGCACAAGCAATTTATGAAGCAGAGCCTTGGCTTTTTGGCCTCTTAGCATCAAAAATGCATATGGTTTGGCTTAAAGCGGTTGGCGGAAGGTTAAAAACAGATATTAGATACTCCGCAGAAATTTGCTACAACACCTTCCCATTTCCAAACATATCAGAAAAACAAAAACAGATAATTCAAAAGCAAGTTTATAATATTTTAAGCGAGCGTGAAAAACACCCAGAAAAAACTATGGCTCAGCTTTATGATCCTGATAAAATGCCAGATGGCTTAAGAAAGGCACATCATTTTAATGATTTAGCAA
>JALQXY010000157.1 GCA_023262945.1 Rickettsiales bacterium
TATATGTATAGCACCATTTTCAACATAACGATTTTTAGCTTTATTAGACGATATATCACTAGATTTGGAAATTGGATCTTCACGCTGAAATTTTAAATAACTTCTAATGTATAAATTATCATTAAGAGTAAATTTACCATAAAAACGCGAGGTAAAGTCAATATCTTTATATTCTGATTTTTTCTTAGTTGCTTGATAATTGTCAGTAAGATTGAAGTCTGAGCTTAATTTAAAAGAAATTTTAGGATTAAGAAATTTAGTCGATGGCTCAGTTAAATATTGCTCTAAATCATCATCAACTTTAGCATAAGATAAGTCAAAAACACAAAAAGTACTACAAATAATTAAAAATAATAAACGCTTCATAAACTATAATTTAAAGATTATTGACATTGAGTTATGCCGTTAATATTATTAATTAATCCTTTTTTTTAAATTAATTTAAACCCAAATCCGTCAATAGAAAATTGATTTAAAACATTAGATCATAGCAAATCAATTTTCTATTGACGGATTTGAGTTAAATATAGATTTTGCCATAATATCAAAGTATTAAATAATTAAGGTACATTTTTTAAAACAAAATAACAAATTATATTCTTATGAAAGTATATTACGATAAAGATGCTGATTTAAACATAATTCAGAACAAAAAAATTGCTATTATCGGCTATGGTTCACAAGCTCATGCCCATGCTCAAAATTTACGAGATAGTGGAGTTAAAGAGGTTAAAATTGCCTTAAGAGCAGCTTCGCCATCAATTGCTAAAGCACAAAATGCTGGCTTTGAAGTTTTAAGCAACAAAGAAGCGGCCAAATGGGCTGATATAGTAATGATATTAACTCCCGATGAATTACAAGCTGAGATTTACGAAAATGATATCAAGGAAAATATAAAGCAAGGAGCAGCTCTAGCTTTTGCTCATGGTCTTAATATTCATTTTGAATTAATCAAGCCAAGATCAGATCTTGATGTTTTTATGATTGCTCCAAAAGGTCCTGGACACACGGTTCGTGGCGAGTATGTTAAAGGTGGCGGAGTGCCTTGTCTTGTTGCGGTGGCTCAAGATAAGTCAGGAAAGGCTCTTAATATCGCCCTATCTTATGCTAGCGCAGTTGGTGGTGGTAGATCTGGTATAATTGAAACAACTTTCAAAGAAGAATGTGAAACAGATCTTTTTGGTGAGCAGGCCGTATTATGTGGCGGTTTAACATCTCTTATTCAAAACGGCTTTGAAACTCTTGTTGAAGCTGGATACGCCCCAGAAATGGCTTATTTTGAATGTCTGCATGAAATGAAATTAATTGTTGATTTAATTTATGAAGGTGGCATTGCCAATATGCGTTATTCAATTTCAAATACTGCAGAATATGGTGATTTAACAAGAGGTCCTAGAATTGCCAATGACAAAGTTAAGGCCGAAATGAAAAAGGTTTTATCTGAAATTCAATCAGGAGAATTTGTGCGAGAATTTATGGCTGAAAACAAAAGTGGCAAAGTTAATTTTGACAAACTGCGTCAGAAAGGTCGTCAACATCAAATTGAAGAAGTTGGCGAAAAGTTGCGTGCTTTAATGCCATGGGTTGCAAAAAATAGACTTGTTGATAAAGCCAGCAATTAAATTTGATAAAAATGCCCAATAATGCACTATCAATCATAATACTGGCCGCTGGTAAAGGCACAAGAATGAAGTCTAATTTACCAAAAGTGCTGCATAAAGTAGCAGGAAGATCAATGATTGACCTCGTGATTGATAGTGCTAAAAATTTACAACCCAAAAACATCACCATTGTTTCTTCGCAGGATGTTTTGGATTTAAAACAAGACCAAATATCCAATCAAAATAATCAAAATATCAAATATGTCTTGCAACAAGATAAGCTTGGCACCGGACATGCTGTAAAAATTGCCTTAGAAGATCTAAAGCAAAATATTGCCGATAAATATCTAGTATTATACGGTGATACTCCTCTTATATCAAGCGACACTATAAAAGAAATAGCTGATAAGCTTGATGATTTCAATGTTTGCGTTGCAGCTTTCAAGTGTAATCAAGCTAATATGTATGGCCGTTTAGTCATTGATAAAAAAGGAGATCTACAAAAAATTATTGAATTTAAAGACGCTAATTACCAAGAAAAAGAAATAACTTTATGTAATTCAGGAATTATGGCTTTTAGGGGTGATAAAATTCATGATTTGATTAATAAAATCGACAATAAAAACAATTCACAAGAATATTATTTAACCGATATAGTAGATATTGCTCTTAAACAAAATCTTAAAGTTGGTTATAGCGTTATTGATGAAGAAGAAGTAATTGGAGTTAATTCAAAATTAGAATTATCTATAGTTGAGAATATTAAACAGCAAAAATTACGTCATAAATTAATGCAAGATGGAGTCACTTTAATTGATCCTAATTCAATTTTTTTGTCATATGATGTTAAAATTGGTCAAGATTGCATCATTGAACCAAATGTTACTTTGGGAATAGGAGTTGAAATTGGCAATAATGTCACTATAAAATCATTTAGCTATATCGAGCAATCAAAAATTAGTGATAATTGTAATATTGGCCCCTTTGCTCGCCTTAGACCAGAGTCAGAAATTGGTGATAATTGTAAAATAGGCAATTTTGTAGAAATTAAAAAATCACAAATATCACAAAATACAAATATTAGCCACTTATCTTATGTTGGAGATAGTGTAGTAGGTCAAAATTGTAATATTGGAGCAGGTACCATAACTTGTAATTACGATGGACTTAAAAAACATCAAACTAAAATTGGTGATAATAGCTTTATTGGCTCCAATTGCTCTTTAATTGCACCATTAAATATTGCTGATAATTGCCTTATTGGCGCTGGCAGTGTTGTCACAAAAAATACTGAAAATGGTGATTTAGTGATAGCTCGTAGTAAGCAAATCAATATTAAAAATGGCAATAAAAAGAAAAAATAATCAATTATTTATTTTTAAAATAGGGCCAGTAAATCATCAAGAAATCTCTATTTTTTTACTGATATTGATATTATTTATAATTAGCTTTTCCTCCCCTATTTATGCTAGCAAATCTAATAGTTTTAGCTATTTTGCCTCCCTTAGATCTTCTGAAACAAATGTAAGATCTGGTCCAGGTAGACTATATCCAATCAAATTTACCTACAAAATTAAAAATATTCCAATATTGATAACTGACGAATATGATAACTGGAATGAGATCAAAGACTACGAAGGGCAGACAGGCTGGATTAATAAAAGCCTAATAACAAAAAAAAGATCGTTGATGATTCGTACCTCAAAAAGTTTTGCTAAAATGTATAAAAGTAACAATAATAAATCAAAAGTGATTTACAAATTAGAAAATAATGTCATAGGTGACTACATTGAATGTGTAAAAAATTGGTGTAAAATAGAAATAGAAGGTAAAAAAGGCTGGGTAGAAAAAAATGACTTATTTGGATTTTAAAATATTTAAATTTCCTATTCTAAAACTTGTAAAACTAATTGGCTTTTTAACTTTATCTATTTATTCTAAATTAGAAAGAATTTTGTACAACTAAAATCGCTCATTCTTTTTCTAGTTTTTATTATAAATTAGCCAAATTTTGACCCAACATATTTGATTGATAATTTAGTTAATTTACATCAAAAATAAGAAAAAAGCAAATAATCTTTATTAATTTTAGCTTTACAAAGATCTTTTAAACCCAAATCCGTCAATAGAAAGTTGATTTAGGTCATTAAATCATGGTATAGATAGTTATGATAAAAAAATTTTAGTGCAC
>JALQXY010000006.1 GCA_023262945.1 Rickettsiales bacterium
ATATTGGTATTAGATATTAAAAATATCTTGCAATGAAATGATAAAAATAAAGATTTTTTATAAAGAGACCCTTTGCAAATCAACCAATTTAAAACCTACGTAGCTTTGGCTTTCGAGTAATGCCAATTCCCACCTAAAAAAACATATAAAAACTAAACAATCTGACTTTATCTCTTTTTGGCTAAAAATTGCAAAAAGCCTTAAGTTCTATAGGTATAGGACTTGCATTTTTTACAATTTTTATCTCAAAAAATATTTTGTCATATTGTTCATTTTTAGATGGGAATTGGCATAAATTAATTTTCTTTATAGACTTGAGTTTAACTAAAAAATATATTTTACAATGGAAGGTTGTCATGTTTTTTATAAGGCCTGGTTACCTTTTTATTTTTTAGAATTTGCAAAGACATACATATTCTTTTACGGGTATTTTGTGGACGAATTACTTCGTCAATAAATCCACGAGATGCTGCAACAAATGGTGATGCAAATTTTTCACGATATTCGTCAACTTTTATTGATTTTTTTTCAGGATCTTTCGAGTCTTCTCTAAAAACAATTTCTACAGCACCTTCTGGACCCATTACTGCAATCTCAGCATTAGCCCAAGCGTAATTAACATCGCCTCGCAAATGCTTAGAATTCATAACAATATAAGCACCACCATAAGCTTTTCTAGTAATGACGGTAATTTTAGGAACCGTAGCTTCACCATAAGCATAAAGCAGCTTAGCTCCGTGTTTTATAATTCCATTATGCTCCTGATTAGTGCCCGGCAAAAATCCTGGAACATCAACAAAAGTTATAATAGGGATGTTAAAAGCATCACAGAATCTGATAAATCTAGCCGCTTTCTCACTAGCTTTAATATCAAGGCAACCAGCAAGATTAATTGGCTGGTTAGCTACAATACCAACTGTTTTACCTTCCATTCTACCAAAACCAATAATGATATTTGCGGCATATCCTTTTTGAATTTCAAAAAAATCTTCTTCATCAAGAATTTTTTCTACTAATTCAAGCATGTTATAAGGTTGGTTTGGATTTTCTGGAACTAATGTATTTAAAGAAATATCAATTCGATCAGCTTTATCAATAGAAGGAATTTGAGGTATTTCAGTTATATTGGACAAAGGAAGAAAGTTTATTAATCTTCTAACTTGCAATAAAGCATCAATTTCGTTTTTGAAAGTTAAATGAGCAACTCCACTCTTAAAAGCATGAACCGATGCACCACCAAGCTCTTCCTGAGTAACTTCTTCATGCGTTACTGTTTTTACTACATCTGGACCAGTAACAAACATATATGAAGAATCTTCTACCATAACAGTAAAATCAGTTAACGCTGGAGAATAAACAGCTCCACCAGCACACGGACCCATAATCATTGATATCTGAGGAACAACACCGCTTGCATCAATATTTCTTTGAAATATTTCACCGTAACCACCCAAAGAGTCAACTCCCTCTTGAATTCTAGCTCCTCCAGAATCATTAATACCAACAACTGGAGCGCCAACTTGCATAGCACGATCCATTATTTTACATATTTTACGAGCATGAGCCTCACCAAGAGAACCGCCCATAACGGTAAAGTCTTGACTATAAACAAATATTAGACGGCCATTTATAGTGCCTTGCCCAGTAACTACACCGTCTCCAGGATGCTTTTTGTCTTGCATATCAAAATCGCTGCAACGATGCTCAACATATAAACCAATCTCTTCAAAAGAATCGGGATCAAGTAGAACTTCCAATCTTTCACGAGCAGTTAAACGACCTTTAGAGTGCTGAGCATCTATACGTTTTTGACCACCACCAATTCTTGCAGCCTCTCTTTTGGAAGTTAGTTTTATTATATTTGCTGATTGCATAATGGTTTTAATTATAAATTTGCGATTATAGTTTCACCACCTATCATTGTTTGTCCAACCTGGGAAATAATTTTTGTATCTTTTGGTAAATAAATATCCATTCTACTACCAAATCTAATGATACCATACTTATCACCAGTATTGACTTTTTGATTGTCCTGTAAGTCAGATACTATTCTTCTTGCAACCAAACCAGCAACTTGTGAAAAAATAATGTCTTTTTTGTTATTAGTTTTTAAATGAGCAATATTTCTTTCATTTTCTTCGCCAGCCTCTTCCATGTTAGCGCTTAAAAATTTACCTGGAACATATACTACTTTTTCAATAGTTCCTGCAGCAGGAACTCTATTAACATGAACATTAAAAACATTCAGGAATACACTTATTTTAATGAATTTTTTACCTTTTAAAGATATCTCACTAGGCGCCGAAACGTTGTAATCTATTTTTGTAACGACACCATCAGCAGGACTAACTACAACATTTTCGATATTGGGAACAACCCTAACTGGATCACGAAAAAAGAAAACGCACCATATAGTTGCAACCAAACCAATTAAACCCAGGGTATCACTTAGTAAGGCCAAAATTATTGTAGCAAAGGCAAAAATAAATATAAATTTATAACCTTCTTTATGTATTGGAAATGATGCTAATTTAATAGCCTCGATAAAATTATTCATAGATATAATGATTTTTTTAAAATTTTAATAAAAGTTAATAATATTTTTTTTGAATAAAATTACTTAAAAAACTATTCTTCTTGACTAATCTTTTTCCATAATTTTTCAAGATCTTTTAGTGATATCTTTTTATACTCAGTAGAAGAATTTTCTATAATAAAATCAACGGCCTTTTCTTCAATAATAACACCTCTTAATTGACTAATTGCTTCGCTATTTTTTTGATAATATTCAATAATTTCTTTTTGTTGCGACGGATTATTTTTGATGGTTTTTATGATTTCTTTATTGATATCTTCTTGAGTAATTTCAATTTTATTATCTTGAGCTACTTTTGATAAAATCATACCACAAAGAATCATTCTTTTGGCTGTATCCCTCTTCTTTTCTTTTACTTTGTTTTTCTCTTTATCATTTTTAAATTTATCTGGATTTTGACTGTGCTCTTTTTCAATTTCGGACCATATAGATTGAAGCTGTATTTCAACTAAGCCCTCAGGTAAATCAAAGTTATATTTTTTAACTAAAAAATCATATAATTCTTTCTTAAATATGTTTTTAGATATATTGTCATTACCATCTTGAATTTGTTTTTTTATCTCTTCTTTTAACTTTACTAAGCTATCCATACCAAATGTATTTTTAATAAAATCATCATTAAGTTCAGGATTCTTTGCAGCTAGTACATCATTTATTTTAACATTAAATGTTGCCGCCTTAGATGAAAATTTAGCATCGTGATACTCTTTAGGAAATTTAACTTTAACTTTAACTTCGTCTCCCGCTCTTTTTCCTACTAATTGATCTTCAAAGTTGTCAATAAAACTCTTGCTACCAAGTTCAAGTTGATAATTATCTGCCTTACCGCCCTCAAACTCGACCCCATCAATTGAGCCAACATAATTTATATTAACGGCATCACCATTTTTTGCTTTATAAGATTGCTCTTTCTTATCCCAAATACGATAAAATTTTAATAATTTATCAAGTGATTCAGTAATATCATTATCATCTATTTGAGCTTTACGTAGAGCAATCTTAATTTTCTTAAGATCTATTTGTGGAACCTCTGGATGAATTTCAATGGTAGCATTAAACTCTAAATCATCATCTATTTTAAATGATTTTATTTCAACTTTAGGAGTAATTACGGGTTTTAAATCGTAATCTTGGGTAATTTTTTTTAGAGCTTCATTTATTAACTTTTCAGATTCATCAGCAAATATTGAGGAACCGTATTTTTCTTTAATAATACTAGGTGGAACATTGCCTTTTCTAAAACCTTTTAGATTAACTTTGTTTTTAATCTTCTCTATATGAACATCGATTCTTTGATTGATCAACTCCTTAGGAATTATAACTTCATAGTCTTTTTTTAACTTCTGATCAATGGTGTTTTTAATTTTAAATTCCATAAAAGATATGATTTCGTTGATTTGGTGCGGACGGAGGGACTTGAACCCACAAACCTTGCGGCGCTAGATCCTAAGTCTAGTGCGTCTACCAATTCCGCCACGTCCGCTTACAGGCGTTTTAATGCCTAGATAAAGCCATTTTAATTCTTATCTTGATTTATTTATTTACTTTTTTGTAGGTAAATAGTTAATAGAAAAGGTAAATGACATTAATGAAAATCTACTATGCTAGACCTTCTTGACTAACAACGGTAATGTAAGTTCTTTTTTTATGAAGTGAATTAATAAATTTCACAAATCCAGATACCTTAGCGAAGATTGTATGATCTTTACCAATCCCAACATTATCACCAGGATGCCATTTAGTGCCTCTTTGACGAACTATTATATTACCAGCTTCGACAAATTGTCCACCAAATTTTTTAACACCTAGACGCCTACCGGCCGAATCGCGGCCGTTTTTCGAGCTTCCGCCCGCTTTTTTAGTTGCCATAGTTAATTAAGTTAATTAATTGATATAATTTTTAACAAAGTTCTTGTCTGACGATGACCATTTTTACGACGAGAGTTTTTTCTTCGTCTTTTTTTAAAGATTAAGACTTTTTTATCTTTAGCTGTTTTGCAAATTTCAGCCTCAACTTTAGCGCCTTCAATAACCGGAGATCCTATTTTAGCAACTCCATTTTTATCTTGGATTAATAAAACTTTATCTAATAATATTTTAGAACCAACCTCGCCTTCAAGCTTCTCAACGATAATTTTTTGTGATGGAGCAACAACATATTGCTTACCACCAGTTTCAACAACTGCAAACATAAATAACTAATATAACTTGATATTAAAGAAAGTAAAAAAAGTTAAACTTATATAGAAATATTGTCAATATTTTCTTTGTTATTATTTATAAAACATAATATATAATATAGTTATACCAATTTCCATCTAAAAATGAACAATATGACAAAATATTTTTATGACAAAATATTTTTTAAGATAAAAATTATAAAAAATGCAAGTCCTGTAGCTATATGGCTTAAGGCTTTTAATGCAAACTCTGCGGTTAAAAGATCGCCTCCTGCAAGAGCACTGTTAATATTAGTAATCCCATCTTT
>JALQXY010000023.1 GCA_023262945.1 Rickettsiales bacterium
CTACACACTCTGACTTTATCTTTTTGGTTAAAAATTGCAAAAAGCCTTAAGCCCTATAGGTATAGGACTTGCATTTTTTACAATTTTTATCTTAAAAAATATTTTGTTATAATTTTATTTAAAGATTAGATTTGGTATAAACATTATATTACTCTATGAAATCTCTAATAAATCAAGAAATAATAAATTTTGCCAATCATTTAGCTGATCAATCAGCTATTATTGCTAAAAAATATTTTCGTTTAGCTAATGGAGAAGAAGCTAAATCTGATGATTCACCAGTTACTAAAGCAGATCGCGAAATTGAATTAATGATAAGGCAAAAAATCAATAATATTTTTCCTAATCATGGCATTATTGGTGAAGAATATGAAAATATTAACGAAAAAGCTCAATTTGTTTGGGTGATAGATCCTATTGATGGTACTTCTTCTTTTATTATTGGTCGTCCTATTTTTGGTACTTTAATTTCGTTAACCTATAATAAAAAGCCAATTTTAGGAATTATAAATCAGCCAATTACCAATGAAAGATGGTTTGCTGCTGATGGTTTTGGCGCTTGGTTTACGAATAAAAACATTGCTTATGACAATCAAATATTTTTTGATAATAAAATATGGCAAAAAATAAAAACAAGAAATGTTACAAATCTTAATGATGCGGTTATGTGCTCTTCTTCACCACATTTTTTTGAAGGCGTTAATAAAAATATTTTACAACATTTAAGCAAATTAACAAAATATCAAAAAATAGGTGGAATTGTTTATGGTGGCGATTGTTATAGTTTTGCTTGTTTGGCAATGGGTTTGGTTGACATAATAATTGAACCAGGGTTGAAATGCTATGATTATGCTGCTACTCAGCCAATAATTGCGGAAGCAGGCGGCTTTGTTACTGATTGGCAAGGAAAAGATCTTGATTTAAAATCTAATATTGCAGTTTTAGCTTGCGCTAATAAAAATTTGTTAGATCAGGTTATCAAAGAAATATCAACTAAAATTTAAAAGATCTTTTTAATCAAAACTAATTCATGAATCCGCTAATAAAATATATTCTTTATTTGGTATCTATTGCTTTAATTGCCTTTATAGCTATTAAGCCTTACAATATTTATTGCAATATCTCTGGCAAATGTGGCAAATTTTCTTTGGTTAAATTTATGCCATCTAATGAGGGATATGGAAAGGTTAGGGTTAAATTTGTTACCATAGATAACGAATCTCATATCGATTTGCAGGCTTATCAATCAGAGCTTTATACCAAGCCAGGTCGCGTTAATTCTATCAAATATGATATGACTAATATATCTACCACAATAAAAAATCCTGTTAAATTTAACATTAAATATGATGTTTTTCCAGCAGAATACAAAAAATATGTTAAGATTTATAATTGCCTTTGTGGTAAAAATTATAAATTAAAAAATGGCAAATCGAAGCGAGAAGAAGTTGTTTTTAAAATTAAAAAAGAATTCGAAGAAGAAATATTATATGATGAAGTTGATTTGCTAGAGATCGAGATTCGTTATGAAGTTATACCAAATTGAACAAATTGATTTATATTATATTTATTTATCGCTCTCACTTCGCTGCTCCTATTTCAGCACCTTGGCCACCTATTTTAGTTAATGGATTTGATAATGTAAAATGTTTATATTCAGGCTTACTCGAGATAATCAACGCATTCCCATATGAAGCATGAACCAAATCAGCGGTTATCAATCCTTGAGCTCCATTGGCTAATTCTCTTGCTGGTTGTACTTGCAACATTTTTGAATCGATCTCAAAAAAATCTTGACGTACACCTGTGTCCGCTTCACTATTTGCAGTGGAATTTTTTTGGAAAGAATCATCTACTGCTCTAGCATCGTCTCTTGGAGTAGCAATGCTTCTTGGAGTATTTAAAGTTGAACTTATTGGATTTCTATTTGATATTTGCACTAATACGAGTTGGCTTTGCCGAGTTAGTGTGAGTTCTGAAAGATTAATGCCCTTCACTATATTTTGATTTTGAACTTGAACTTGAGCTTGAGCTGGATCTGGAACTAAAGAAATAGATATAGCTTTATCAGCCGTATGTTGAGATTGAGCTGCATCTAAAACTGTATCTTCTGCGGGACGCGCACTTCGAGACTGATCTGGTAATACTGGTAATAATGTTCGATGGAAGTAAGCAAAAATGCAATCATCCTTAGCTGAATCTTGTGCTGGAGCCGCAGGTGGAACTAAAGATGAAGGTAAAGATCGAGTTCGTACTAAAGCTGGAGACGCAGGTGCAGCCGCAGGTGCATGTTCAGGTGCAGGTGTAGGTGTAGGTGCAGGTGTAGGTGCAGGTGCAGGTGTAGGTGTAGGTGCAGGTGTAGGTGTAGGTGAAGATGGAAGTGGAGTTGTAGATTTATCTATTTCACTATTGATATAATCATCAATCATCTTTACGTCTAGGTTTATACGCATCCTCATGATATGCTTTTATATTAGCTAATTCAATTGATAAACGTTTAAC
>JALQXY010000092.1 GCA_023262945.1 Rickettsiales bacterium
ACAGATAAAAAGGTTCCTAAGATCGCGCCATCAAATTATTGTAATCAATTGATAAATTACAAAAAATCTCTACAAAAAATTTATCAAAATAAAGTCATTAATTGTGCTATTTTTTGGCTTGAAGAGTTAAAGTTGCATAAAATTTAATCTATCTTTTTATAATATCAATTTCCACCTAAAAAACATATATAAAAGCTAAACAATCTGACTTTATCTTTTTGGCTAAAAATATTTTGTCATATTGTTTATTTTTAGAGGGGAATTGGTATTGCTAAGATCTTCTGAGCTATATAAAAATAAATAGGAATTCCAACAGTAACATTAAATGGAAAAGTGATTCCTAACGTCATTGGTATATACATTGCTGCCTTAGCTTCTGGAAGGGCTAATCTCATTGCTGCAGTGACCGCTATATAAGATGAGCTAGCAATTAAAATGGAAAATAAAAATCCCGTACCAAGATCAAGACCAATAATTACACTCAAGGATAATCCAACAGCAAATCCTATTAACGGCATATAAATACCAAATAAAAATAAACGCCAGTTAAATTCTTTTAAATGATGAATCTGTTTTGAAACCAACAACCCCATATCCAATAAAAAGAAAGCTAAAAAACCGTAAAAAGGCTGAACCAAGAAACCTTTCATTTTTTGCATACCACTTTCTCCACTTAAGGCGCCGATGATAAAAGATGCTGTAAGCAATAATATTGCTCCATTAGTAAAGATTTCTTTTATCAATCTTGATGTGTGTTTATAAGTTGAATCTATAGTTTTTGGCTGACTTTTATGAGCAATAAATAATCCCGTTAGAATTGCTGGCGCTTCCATTAAGGCAAGAACTGCCACAATATATCCAGCATAAAATATTGAATTTACTTCTAAAAAACTAACAGCCGTAACAAAAGTTACCATGCTAATTGATCCATAATGAGCTGCAATTGCAGCTGCAGTTACTGGATCTACTTTTGTAGTTAATCTTAACAAGATATAGCCAATAAAAGGCTGAGTAAAACCCGTAACTACACCAGCAATTATAACGGTAATAATTTGTAAGTTTATTTCTGCAGTTGCAACAATTGCAACCCCCCCTTTAAAACCAATGGACATCATTAAGTAAATGGATAAATATCTACTAATTTGATCAGGCACATCAAGATCGGATTTCAAAAAACCAGCAAATATGCCAAGTATAAAAAATAAAATTGGAGGCGAAGTTAAATTTTCAATAATAATTGCTGAAATATTCATTTTTATTTTATTTAATAGTTTTGTATTTTTTATCTTGAACGAGTTGAATTATTTTGGCAGCAGTTTCTTCAACTGAGCTTTTAGTAACGTCTATTATCGGGCACTGCAATTTAGCAAATAATCTACGAGATTCATTTACTTCATCTTTTATTTTATCTAAATTTACATAGCTAGTGTCTAAATCTTGCTTAAGATATTTTAATCTACTTTCTCTTATTTGTATTAATTTATTTGGATCAATAGTTAAGCCAACTATTAAAGGCTTTTTAAGTTCATATACAGATTTAGGAATTAAATCTAAAGCAACAAAAGGTATATTTGCTGCTTTGTAACCACGACACGACAGATAAACGCAAGTCGGAGATTTTGAAGTTCTGGAGACTCCAATTATAACAATATCAGCATCGTAAAGATCCCAAGCACCCTGCCCATCATCATGATTTATAGTATAATTAATAGCCTCAACTCGAGAAAAATATTCATTATCAAGTATATGTTGTCTACCAATTATACGACTAATATCCATTTGTAGGTAATTAGCAAACTCGCTAATAACGTGGGATAAAGCAGAAATACATGGTACTTTTAATTCGTAACATTTTTTTTTGATAATTTTTGTTAAATCATTTTGTACAATAGTATATAAAACAATACCAGGATTCTTTTCTAAAGATTCCATTGCTTTTTGTAATTGACCATTAGTTCTAACTAAAGGCCAAATAAAATCATTAGTAGAAATTCCTTCAAATTGTGATAATGCAGCTCTTGCTATAGAGCTTAAAGTTTCACCTGTTGAATCTGATATTAAATGTAAATTTATAACTCTATTAGTATGCATTTATTTTAGTTTTTTGACATCTTAGGAATTTTCATATCAGCATTAACCACTACGGTGATTTTAGTACCTTGAGGTAATGTAATAACTGGATCAGCATTAATTTGATCTTGTAAAATAGTGCTAACGGTATCAAACACCGTTTTACTAACATCGTATATCGCTTGACTTGAGGCGCTGCCAGTTGAAGTTGAGCTACCAGTTGATGGATTAGTAGTTGTAGTTGTAGTTGATGCGCCATTACCTTTACTTAATAAATTCTCAGTTAGCGCTATACCACCTATGGTCAACATACTAGTTAAAATGGAGTTGGTAATTATCGAACCATATTTATTATCAACATCTCCATTGATACCAGCTCTTCCAAATTGGTCCGAAGCATTAAAGCTAATACCTAGATCAACCCCATCAGGCCTAATTAACCTTGTCCAGCTAATTTCAATCCTCGCTTGACCACGCTTAACTTGACTTGAATATGAACCAAAAAGTCTTGAACCCCTAGGTATCAATACGTCATTCCCAGCCTCACCATAAACATCTTTACTAACAATACCCCTAACAAAACCAGGAATTTCAGTATTTATTGAAGTTTCTAGTGTAGCATTTATTAATTTACCTTGAGAAATAGTAGTTGATCTGTCAGTAATTATTGTTGCTTCAATTTCAGATTTGCTTTCTTTGAGACTATCCACCGTGTTGCCATTAAGAACAACTATATTTTTTTCATAACCAATACTGCGGGTTGGTGTGCCCTGAGCTGCACCAGAAAAGACAATTATTGGAGAATATCTTGGATTAAGATTGATATTATCATTATTTTTATCTATTACAATATTGGGATTAGCCGAGTCAACTGAATCAATCAAATTATTAGAATTATTAGTTAAATTATTATTATTGATTGGTAATAGAGGGTTAACTTCTGGCCTAGCAAGCTCTGCTTGATATTTATTTTTTTCTTCCTCTTGTTTTAATTTTTCTGCCTCATTAATTATTTGGGCTATATCACTATCTTTAGCAATAACACCTTGCGGCATTTCTGGCAAAGAAGGAACTTCGGGAACTGGTAGAGATTCATTAATATTTTCTACAGAGAGATCGGCCAAATTATAACTTTCATCGAGATCAAGAGGCGCCTCTTCTTTTTGCTCTTTTTTAGCAATAGCCTCTCCTTGTCCTGCAAAAACAGGCTCAAGATTTTGCTGCTTAACTTCTGTTTCAGTGCCACTAAAAAAAAGTAAATATACTACAAAAGTAATTATTAAGGATGATACAACAATTAACTTAATTTTGCTACTTTTACCACTTGATATAGATGGACCTACCGCCTCTACATCTACATCAGATTCATCTATATCTTCAAGGTCTTCTAGTTGCTGTTCGCGATTTTTTAATTTGGATTTCATAAACCAATAATTAAATATATTAGATTGTGTTACAGCATTTAGCGTTTTTAATCTTTAAGAGATCTTTAATTAGATTTCTAACAAAATACAAATTATAATACCATCTTTAAAGATAAAACTTAGTATTGAATGTTAATACTAAGAAATCATTTTGCTTTTGGCAAGATAGTTTTTAATTATATCAAAACTTTGCTTGCTATCCTTTCCCGTAATAATGACATGACGATTTGATTCAATATTAAAGATCTCCTTTTTAGCATTTTTAATTTTTTTATATATAGTATCGGCACTTTTAGGATTTACTACCGGATCATTATTTGCTTGTATAATCAATATATCATTTTTAATTTTATGCAAATTATCATCTACCATAGACATTAACTTTCCTAATTCTTCAACTCCATGTAAATAATTTCTACTGTAGTTAATGTGCGGATTCTCTGGAATGGCATCTATATAGCTAAAATGACCCTTCTCTATATGAAATTTATCTAAAAATTCATTCCATATATTAATTCCTGGCACAAAATGCGACCTTATATCTCTTAATTTAAGAGCAGAATTGATAGAAATAATAGAAGCTATCTTATTATCCCTAATTGATTTATTGGCAGACATTAAAAGTGACAAAAGACCACCTGTTGAAAAACCAATTATTATTATTTTTTTACAAATATTACTTAATGCAGCATATCCCATTTGTACACTCTTATACCAATCTTGCCACTTAATATATTTTAAATTAATTGGTGAAGTACCGTGGCCTTTTAAGCGAACAGCGTATATTTTAAAATTAAATTTACTTAAAAAATACGCCATTTCTTCAACTTCTTTTGGGGCTGATTTGTAGCCATGAACCAATAAAATCGCAATCTCACTATCATTATCACAGTTTAGCACAAATGGCTTGCCAACTTCTTTATCTTTTGAAAAGGTTTTATCAAAATATAATTGATAATCATCAAGATAATCAGAAATATCTTTATCTAATATATCATTGAAAACCCTTTTTCCAAGATCATTTTCATCAAATCCTAAAACTCTTTTTATAACCAAATTAGGTTTTGATAACATTAAAAATTCATTAACTATTACTTTTAGCGAATTCTCGCGCCTTATTTGATGAAAGTCTTCATCACCAGTAAAGGCATTACTTCTAACTGATATCAAACTATCTTTATCTACATTAATAATTTTCTGATTCTTGGCTAAATTAAAAACATCATCGAAAGTACGACACTCCTCATCAGCAAATATACGAATTAATTCTTTTTGTTTTAAAGATTTATTAAAGCGAAATTGTGATAATTTTTTAATCATTGATGCAGATAAATAAATGATCTGCTTTAATTGGAAAGTTGTTATTTTTCGATCTTTAAGATGATATAATATAGAAGCAAAAATATGATCAAAATTAATCTCGATATTATTGTAAATATTCGACATAAATTTATTTGTTAGTCTATTTTTAAAATATTTAATTACTAAATTAGCTTTAAATCCTTGTCCAATAATAGGCAATTGATCAATTGGTGATTTAATATTTTTAATATAGTCCTTGATATATATCGGATCACTAAAACCAATGTTTATTTCAGCCCTAAGTAGTAAATTACCTTCGATCTCTAACTCTTCCAACATTTGACTTGGTACATCTTTAATTAATTTTGTAAAAAAACTTTTAATTTTGTTTTCACCTGGACGTAATGGATAATAAGTGATGCTAATAGGAACTATTGCCGTGCTGATTTTTTCTAGGTTCTGATTATAAGTTAATTTTAAATTTCTTTTTATAGAGTCTAATACTCTATTATTATTATTTTTATAAGCCTTGATGATATCTTGACGATAAATTTCTGATTTTAAGGCCAACACCGCAGAACCAGTTCTTGCACGACCAACTCTACTTGGGGTGTAATTTATATAACCTTTTTTATTATCTATCTTTTTACTTTTAATCATACTGCCTTCTGGATATATTATCCAGTCATGCTTAGCGTTAACTAAATCATCTAAAATTATTTTATCACGATTTCTATCAGATGTTGAAACTCCGCCAACGGAAGTTAAAAAATCACCCAGCAAACCATTAAATAAAGAACTATCCGCTAAGCATCTAACCTGCCTACCAGTGTATTTGTAAATTAAATATGGTAGAAGAAATGTTTCCGATCTAGTAAAATGATTGGCTACAAATAAAACTGGTTGTTTTGGAATTTTTTCAATGTGATGAACCTTAAAGTTAGATCCTAGAATTTTTGATAAAACTCCCAATGCAAAAGACGTATAACGAATAGTATTTTTACCCATCATAACTTAATAAATTATAATTTTATATTAACACCAATTCCCACCTAAAAACCACAAAAACTAAACAATCTGACTTTATCTTTTTGGCTAAAAATTGTAAAAAGCCTTATACTATTTCCATAAATTAAATACTCATAAAATATTTTTGTTTTTAGATTTGATTTAAAAACGCTGAAGTATCTAGATACCTCAAGTTTTTAAATCAAAAAATAAAAATAATAAATATGAAGTAATTGGGTATTTAATTTATGGAAATAGTATTATATGTTTTTTAGGTGAGAAATGGTATTACAATATCCAGCCGCCACCCAAAATTCGATTTTCTTGATAAATAACACAAGCCTGTCCTGGTGTTATGGCGCGAGTCATTGATTTCATATCAACAATTGCGGTTTCATTATTTGCAATCTCTATGATTGCTGGCTGCTCTTGCTGAGTTGAGCGCAATTTAACATTAGCTATAATTTTTGTATTAATATCAATATCTGGAGCAAGCCAGTTAATGTTACGAATTTTAAATTTTTGACTTTGTAAATATTGTTCTTCACCAACATAAACAATGTTTTTTTGCGAATCTATCTTAACAACATAAAGCGGCACTTGATAAGAAATTCCTAAACCCTTTCTTTGCCCTAAAGTAAAATGAATAATGCCTTCATGCTCTCCAAGCTTTTTTTGAGTTTTTATATGCAAAAAATCACCTTTTTTAAAAGCTTGTGGCCGATATTTTTTAATTACAGAAGCATAATCACCATTTGGTACAAAACAAATATCTTGTGAATCTGGCTTATTAGCAATTTCAAGACCAAATCTCTGCGCTTCTTGACGAGTGAATTCTTTGTTATTATTTCCTAGCGGAAATCTTAAAAAATCTAGCTGCTTGAAAGTAGTAGCAAATAAAAAATAGCTTTGATCTTTATCTTCATCAATTGCTTTATGAAGTTGAGGTATGTTTGTTTCACTTAATTTTCTTTGTACATAATGCCCAGTTGCCATACAATCAGCGTCAAGATCTTTAGCCACTTGTAGCAAATCTTTAAATTTTACCGATTGATTGCATTTAACACAAGGAATTGGCGTCTCTCCTTGCAAATAACTATCAGCAAAATCATCTATTACCGATTCTTTAAAAAGATTTTGATAGTTAAGAACATAATGCGGAAAATTAAATTTAGCTGCCACCTTTTTTGCATCATAAATATCAACTCCTGCGCAGCAAGCATTTTTCTTTTTTAAAGCATCACCAATATCATAAAGCTGCAAAGTAATACCGATAACATCATAGCCCTGCTCTTTTAATTGACAAGCAACAACCGAAGAGTCAACTCCGCCAGACATTGCTACCACCACTCTGGTCTCTGATTCTTTTTTATTAAAACCTAATGAATTCATAAATTTTTACAAATTAACTCTTTTAATTTTATTTAGTGACTATTAACTCAGTAATAATATAAAATCTCATCTTTAAAAAAGAATAAACAAAAACATGACAAAGTCAAATATTGCGACAATTAAATTGCAAAATAATCAAGAAATAGAATTTCCTATTTATAAAGCATCAATTGGACAAGATGTAATAGACATAACTTCACTTTATAAAGAAAGTGGCATGTTTACTTATGATCCTGGATATTTATCAACAGCATCTTGTGAATCAAAAATCACTTTTATAGATGGTGAAAAAGGTATTTTAAGACATGCTGGATATTCTATTGAAGAATTAGCGCAAAAAAGCAGCTACCTTGAAGTAGCTTATTTACTACTAAATAACGAATTGCCTAACAAGCAACAATTTAGCCAATTTGAAAAAAGCATCAAAGACAACTCTTTGGTTCATGAACAAATAAATATTTTATATCGCGGCTTTCCTCGCAAAGCTCATCCTATGGCTATTATGGTTGGAGCAGTTGCTTCTTTATCAGCTTTTTATCACGAAGAAGTTGACATCACCACCGAAAGCGGTCGTCTTGATGTTGTTTATAAAATAATTGCTAAAATGCCAACATTGGCAGCTATGGCCTATAAATACTCTATTGGTGAGCCAATAATATATCCTGATTACGAGCTTGGTTTTGCTGAAAATTTCCTTAATATGCTATTTACCACGCCACTTAAAAAACATAAAATCAGTCCAACTATTGCTAAAGCCATGGAAATGATATTCATTCTTCATGCCGATCACGAACAAAACGCCTCAACCTCAACTGTAAGACTTGCTGGATCTTCTGGTGCTAATCCTTTTGCCTGCATCGGTGCTGGCATTTCTTCACTTTGGGGACCAGCTCATGGCGGAGCCAATCAAGAAGTAATTGAAATGCTACAAGAAATCGACAAAATTGAACGCATTCCTGAATTTATCGCTAAAGCTAAAGACAAAAATGATCCTTTTAGATTAATGGGATTTGGTCACAGAGTTTACAAAAATTACGACCCTCGCGCTGCGGTACTAAAAAAAGCCTGTCACGAAGTATTGCAAGAATTGGGTATAAAAAATGACCCTCTTCTTGATATCGCTCTAGAGCTTGAAAAAATAGCTCTTAATGATGATTATTTTGTTAAACGCAAATTATTCCCTAATGTTGATTTTTATTCTGGAATAATCTATAAAGCTCTAAAAATACCAACCAATTTATTTACTGTTATTTTTGCTATTGCAAGATCTGCAGGCTGGATTTGTCAATGGAAAGAAATGATTGAAGATCCAAAATTTAAAATTGGTCGCCCTAGGCAACTTTATACAGGTTACGCTAAAAGAGATTACGTCGATATTAAAAATCGTTAAATGCCAATAGCTAAAATCAAAAAAAAAATCTTATCAAAAGCAACTGCCAAATTCGCCGATGAAGATTTTGTGCCATATGTTTGCCATTACGATCCTAATACCATTTTAACTAAAAATGGTGAATTAATCCAAATTATTCGCATTTCTGGATTTCATGAATCCGTTGCTTCGCAAGCTATTTCATTGCGCGAAGCAATTCGTGATTCATTAAAAAATCATGTTAAGGATAATGATTTAGCTTTATGGTTTACTACAATTAGACGCAAGAAAAACATTATACCGACTGGTGATTTTGATAAACCATTCTGCGATCATTTAAATGATATATGGATTCAGCAAAATAAATGGGATAGTCAATATGTTAATGAGCTTTATATATCAGTTATAATTCAAGGATTTGACACATCTATAAGTAATTTTTCTTCTTTATGGCGCTCTTTTTCTTATTTAGCCACCAAAAGACTGCATAGTAGATATCTTGCTACCGCTCATGAAAAACTATCAAATCTAACTAATGAAATATTAAATGATGTTGAAGATTATGGAGCAAGACTACTTGGTATAAAAGAATGGAACAAAGAATTATATTCTGAACCAACAAGATTTTTTGGCAAAATCATCAATCTTTACGAAGAAAGATATAGGGTTGACTGTCAAGATTTATCACAAATTCTAACCAGCCATAAAATAGCTTTTGGCAATTATGATTTAGAAGTTTTAGGAGATAATAATAAAAACTATGCTGCCATTCTTTCACTCAAAGAATATAGCGAAATTGCCAATGATAATCTTGATGATATTTTGCAATTGCCTTTTGAGTTTATCATAACTCAATCTTTTGATTTTGCCGAGCATGATAAAGATTTAGAGCATTATAAATATCAAAACTACATATTAGATGTTAGTGGTGATGAAGATATGAAAGCAATTCTCAATCTTAATGAGATAATTGGCAATAAAGAAAATACTACCATCTATCATGGAGAATTGCAAACCACTTTAATGATTATAAGTCACGAAAAAAGTGATCTTGAAAAAGATGTACATGATATTTTACAAAAATTTAGCGAGTTTGGTATTGCCGCAGTAAGAGAGAATATATTTCTAGAGCATTGCTTTTGGTCACAATTACCTGGCAATTTTTCTTTTATTCGTCGCCAAAAAACTATAAATATTGATAATATCGCAGGCTTTTCTGCTCTTTATAACTTTCCAGCTGGACAGATTGATAGTAATCACTGGGGTGCTTCAGCTACAGTTTTACACACCATACTTAATACACCATATTTCTTTAGTTTTCACGACGGCATAGAAGGACATAGCATGATATTAGGAGATTCTAGCTTGCAAAAATCCGTCTTACTTAATTTTTTAATTGCGCAATCAATGCGCTTTCAACCCAAGATATTTTATTTCGACTTTCAAGAAGTTGCTAAATGTTTTATTGGCATTATTGATGGCAAATATTACAATATAAATCAACAAGATGATCCTTTTTCTTTAAATCTTGATATTAATATAATTGCCAGTCTTAAATCACAAGATGACAATAAATTCTTAACCGAGTTTTTTTATAATCTTGCCCTAATCAGCAAAAACAATATACCTAAAGAAGAAATCGATTTAATAAGCTCTGTAACCTCTAAAATAATTGAAGATAAAAATATTGTTGATTTGCGTTCTACTATTGAGGCCTTCAATCAAGAAAAAACTAAAAATTTATACGAAACCTTAAAAAATATCTATCGCCGCGGTATTAATCGTATTTTTGATGCCAAAACAGAAATTAACTGGAGTGATCAAATAATTGCTTTTGACCTAAGTGCAATTTACAACAAAAAATCACTATTAGTGCCATTGGTGCATTATTTACTCTATAAAATAGAAAAACAATTAGATGGCAACCCTTCTATTATAGTTTTTAATGAAGCATGGGAGATGCTTGATAACAAAATTCTAGCCCCCAAAATTGACAATATGCTAACTCGCTTCAAAGAGAAAAATTGCGTCACTATATTCAGCGCTCTTGAGGGCAACAAAGTTGCTTCCAGCAAAATGAATAAAGAAATAATTGGTCATTTTACTTCAAAAATAATCTTTCCTGATTATGAAATAACAGAAATTGAACAAGAATTTTATCTTAACATACTAGAAATGTCCAAAGAAGAGCTAGAAATGCTTAAAGTCATGGATAAAGACAAAAAACAATTTTTACTTAAGCATGGCAATGATTCAGTTATAATAAATCTTGATTTTCCTTACAATATAGAAATACCTCAGATTTTAGCCAATGATAAAAAAATTAGAGAAATAATCTATCAAATATTCTTAAAACATCACCCAGATAATCAAACAACAACCAGAGAAAGTAAAATTTTATTTCTTCAAGATTGTTTTGCAACTCTAAGACAAATTGAAAAAGAAAGAATAACACAAGAACAAAAACTAATCAAACAAAGAAAGTTAGAAGAATTAAGGATTTTTGAACTAGAAGATTAACCAAAATCCATCAATAGAAATTATACCAATTCCCATCTAAAAATGAACAATATGACAAAATATTTTTTAAGATAAAAATTGTAAAAAATGCAAGTCCTATATCATGAAATGCTCAACGTAACGTCGCATTTCATCTTTAAAAGGTCCCGCGAAAATAGACATCGCTGAGCCTCGGAGTGTCTCAGAAAAAGAAAAAGTGGAACGTGGAATGAGCGGCACACACAGTAAGCCGGGAGCTTGCTGTGACAGGAAGGTCTCAACCCCTTTTAAGGTCTAAGGTCTTAAGATAGTGTTACAGTAAGCCCTAGATTCTCTTCGATCCCATACACAAGACGGGCAGGTCCACCGACAACCGCAACCAGTCCTAGTACTTGTGCTCGCAATGCGCGTTGGCGATAGCGCGACCGGGCTGGCTTGCCTGGGGTCATTCACTTGACTCGGGGGTCTTTCACTTGACCCGGGTAGCGGGGGAAACCTGTCACGCTGAGCCCACCCTCCCCTCGCTAAGAAGCTTGATGATGATCGTGTGCCCGAGCGGTAGCCGGCCGGCCCTTCTGGGACCGATAATGATGAAGTCTTCTGTGCAAATCGACCCTAACGTTTCTGTGCTACTGCTACTGCTACTGCTACTGTTTCTGCCATCAGCTCACAAGCAGCTCTCGAAACCATGAGTCTGCACAGTTTGACAGTTGTGTCAATCTTTGTGCTGGACAATG
>JALQXY010000156.1 GCA_023262945.1 Rickettsiales bacterium
AACTAAACAATCTGACTTTATCTTTTTGGCTAAAAATTGCAAAAAGCCTTAAGTCCTATAGGTATAGGACTTGCATTTTTTACAATTTTTATCTCAAAAAATATTTTGTCATATTGTTCATTTTTAGATGGGAATTGGTATAATTTAAAAAATATCTCCTAATTTTCTGATTATTTTTTGATAAATCGTATCGCCGTGCAAATAATTTAAATCTATATCAAAAACCTCTTCTTTACCAATTTCTGTTTTGCTTTTTATTTTACCAAAAGGATCAATGTGAGCGCTAATTCCACTATTTGAAACTCTAACCATAGTTATTCCATATTCAATGGAGCGCATTTGCGCCATAGCTAAATGCTGATGAGGGCCAATACTATTGCCAAACCAGCTATCATTAGTTAAATTCAATAATAAATGTGGCTTTTCTAATGAAATATCAACGCTATAGCTAGTAAATATAGCTTCATAGCAAACTAAGGGACTAAAGGTGATGTTATTATCAACTAAATGCTTTGCACCAATACCCCTAGAAAAACCTTCAGATCCTTGAGTAATTTTCTTAACAAAAGGTAGATATTTTTGCAATGGAATATATTCACCAAAGGGTACAAGATGATGCTTATCATAATAATCTTTAACCCCATCTTCATTGAATAAAAAAATACTATTCCAATATTTATTTTTATCACTTCTTAAAGCTCCGCTAACTAAGGTGCCGTTTTTTGGAACGGCAAGTTTTATTAAATTACTCAAATTAGGATTATAATCGACAACATATGGAATTGATGCTTCAGACCAAACAACCATATCGATATCATCAATATTTTTTTTATTTGTTAATTTTATATGTTTAATTAAATTGTTATATTTTTCTTTTGGATCCCATTTGAGATTTTGCTCAATATTAGCCTGTACCAATCTAATTTTATATCCTTTATTAATTAATTTTACATTATTAAGGCGATGCCAGCCAAAAAAGAATGAAGAAATCAATAAAGCAATAATTATTACAAATACAGACAGGTCAGATTTTGATAATTTTTTAAAGCTAACAATTTTTATTTTGTTATTTTTTAATCTTATAAAAATAGCTGGAGACAAAAATAATAAAATCGCAAAAAACGATAAGCCGTAAATACCAATAATGCTGGCAGATTGTGCTAAATTTAAATTAAAAAGCCAACTATAGCCAATTAAATTCCAAGGAAAGCCAGAAAATAAATTAGATCGCAAAATCTCAAATAATAACCAACAACTACTAAATATTATAATTTTGTAATATATTTTATCAGTTTTTATTTTATTAATAAGATATTTATAAAGAAGGCAAGCAAGAGCAATATAAACTGCCAAAGCAAGAGGTATGAGCGTCAGTGCAAAAGGTATGAGCCAGGCATGCTGACTAGCATCAACTAATAAAGAAATAGCAATCCAATGATTCCCAGCTAAAAAGAAGCCAAAGCCATAAAATAAACCATGATAAAAAGTGGTTTTACAATTTTTATTATTATCAATAACTAAGAATAAAGCAGTAATAGAAATAAAGCCAAAAAAAAACAAATAAAAGGGAGCAAATATCAGGACAAGAGAGGCTCCAGAAACTAATGAGGTAATATATTTCTTATTTTTTAATATAAATTTCATAATCTTTAATTATTGTCATAAATCCATTTTGATCTAGTTTTTCTTGTAACTCAGATTTTTTATTAATGGTGATTTTAGGATCTTGTTTTTGATAATCGATTACTCGATTTACAAATTTGTAATTTTTAATAAAAATATCACGGAACGTTTTATTTCTTAAGTAAAACTCTAAAAAGCTAATTTGACAATTGCGCCTGTAATTGTCATCGTAATTTTTAACAATTATCATTTCATTTTTATTTGCTATAGCAGCGATCAAATTCGATAATTGATTTTCTTCTATTTTATCGTTATAATCTTTTTTTCCAGCAATTCTATCATATAAAACATTATAACTAATTTCTTTTAAATTTTGCTGCTCAGATAAATATTTAATAATAGGATATCGATCATATATTTTATCTCCAATTATAACCACCCTATCCTCTTTAGTGTAGCTTTTGATATTTCTCATTATTTGATCATTAACAAAATTTGGTGATTTTAGTTTTGTTGCCAGATTATCATTATTATTAACAGTAAAACCTTGCGCAATAAGACCAAAAATCTGACTAAAAATTGCTACAATAACTAAAATATATATTTTAGATGATTTATTTTTCTTAAGCTGCAAATCGTATCCTTTATCGCAAATTATCAAGAAGTAAAAAAAATAAATATTTATAATCCAAACGATAACATATAAAATATGGTGATAGCTAAGATAAAGCAAAATAGTTAAATTTAGAAAAAATAATAGCCATTCATTCCTTCTTACAGGTAAAATAATTGCTGATATTTTTGATGTTAATATATTAGCTCTGTATTTTTTATACTTAAAGGCAATAAAGAAGGCAAAAAACCACCACAGATTAGGTAAATTTATTATTATATCATGATAATGTTGTTGACTTATAATTGGCAACATAATCAACACTACTATAAAAAACCAATTTTTAATAAATCTACCTTGCTGAGATTTTATAAAATAGTAAAGAATTAAAAAAATAGCTGAAAAGGATAGCGAATAAAAAATAGAAATTTGATCAAATTTAGCAGGATTATCTCCTAACAAAGCAATAAAGCTGATGATAGATAATGTAATAAAAAATCTTAATATTTTATCCTTGCTAATCTCTTTATAGAAAATCAAATAAATTAAAGATAATAGAGCAAAATGATGTTTAAAATTATATAAATAAAATTTAGATGAAATTTCTATATTAAAATTATTTATTACTAATGATTGATACAATATTATTAAAAATATCGCTAAAATATTATGCAAATCAAATAATCTTAAGATAGATTTACCACTAATTGCTCTTACTATTTCACATCCAACAATTAGAAAAATATAATTGATATTTATAGCCATCATTATGAATGATAAAGCGCCCATAATTATTTCGTCTCTTTTTACAATATTTTTTTTATCAATTAGCTGATAACAAATATAAGGAAAAAATAAAGCCAAGAAATAGTTAGACTCATTGTTAAATTCATTTAAATTTAAGTTAAAAATTCTTAAAAAATAACCACAAGAAAAACTCAAAATAACTATATTATAATAAGGTATATTGAGATAAATATTGGTTCTTTGTAAAATTATAACTGCAATATAAATTGAAATTGCGCCAATTATTTTGCCAAATATAATATAGCTAACAACTATATCGATATTTAAAATCTTTGATGCAAAATGAGGTATTAAATTTATATAAAAAATTAAAGGAGAGGAGTTTTTTGCAAAATCATAAAAAGATTTACTATCAACTGCAAGTAAATTGGTTAAATCAATAATTAAAGCACTATATAAACCAATATCGCGAGAAAAACTAACAAAGATACTTGCTGCAATAATCGATATCGAGCCAAAAATAACTAATTTCTTACTATTAAAGATATATTCAAGTTCTTGACCAAGATTTAGATATAAAATCTTAACCTTACTGATAAAATTATATTTTATTTTTTCTCTTTTTTCGATTAATAATTCTTTAATTCCAAGAAAAAAAATTATAATTTTAATGATGTTCATACGATAAAAAACTCGTTAATTTTTATTTCAAGAAATTTAAAAGACCCCTCTTCAAGAAAAGTGATTTAACCCAAATCCGTCAATAAAAAACTTAAACGCAAAACCTATCAGAACCCGATTGTTGCAAAATTCCACTCGGATTCGCAACAAGTTCTGCAGAAATATATCCGTTTTCTCCAACGCGCCTTTCTATTCTAGTCGAAGGATGTTGATTATTTTCATCCCTTTCTCTTTCTCTATTTCTTCTGTAATGCTTATAAATTTTACCAAAAGCGTAAGTCACGGTAGATAATAAAACCATTGTCATAACCGCAAGAACAATGCCTTGATTAATTTGAATATCTTGATCTTGATTATCTTCATTATTTATGTTATCTGACATATTTTGTAAATTTTGTTAAAAGTTTGATTAAAAAAACTTCTGCAAATTCGTCAATAAAAAGTTGATTTAGGTATAATACCAAATCCCATTTTAAAAGTTTTAAAAAAGAATTAAAATTCTAACTTCATATTTTTGAGATAAAAATTGTAAGCACACTTTCTCACCCCTCAGAGGCGGGTGGTCATGGTGAACCTGACTCGGAGAGCGAATCAATTACGCCACGGCATACAGGTACGGGGACACTGGTAGCTGCAGAAACGGATGAGTCACCACATAGCATGGACACAGAGCCTGACTCGGAGGGGGCACTGCAAGACAGAATGCCGCGGCG
>JALQXY010000065.1 GCA_023262945.1 Rickettsiales bacterium
AAAGTCAGATTGTTTAGTTTTTATATGTTTTTTAGGTGGGAATTGGTATCATAGTATATCTAGTTATGATAAAAAAGATTCATGCATCAAAAAGTGCACTAAAATTTTTTTATCATAACTATCTATACCATGATTTAATGACCTAAATCAACTTTCTATTGACGGATTTGGGTTTAAAAAAATTTTACTAAAATTTATCTTTAAAAAAGTAAAGATTAGTATAAAAATTTTTAGAATTTTTATTAAGATCGCAATTATTATTTTATGTGCGAGTTATAAATCTTGAAAATTACAAAATAAAAAGTGCAAGAAAAATCAAAAATAAAAACAATTGGTATAGTTGGCGGTGGTCAGTTGGGTAGAATGATCTGTTTTGCAGCTCATAAAATGGGTTATAAAACGATTATTTTTTGCGATAAAGAAAACTCGCCCGCTAGTTTTGTTACCAATAAAACAATAATTGCCAATTATGACAATAAAAAAGCTCTAGCAGAGTTTGCGCAATCATCTGATATTATTACTTTTGAATTTGAAAATATTCCATATGAAGCTGTTGAATTTTTAGATAAAATAACACCAGTTTTACCAAAACCACAAATTTTAAAAATTACTCAAGATCGTATCTTAGAAAAAACATTTCTACAAAATATCGGTATCAATGTTACTGATTTTGCAATTATTAAAAACCTTGATGATCTGCAGAAAAATGTAGAAAAATTTGGCAAATCAATAATAAAAACCACTACTTTAGGTTATGATGGTAAAGGTCAATATACTATCAATAATCAATCTGAAATCGGCTCAATTTGGCAAAATATTAACGGCTTATCGTTAATTTTAGAAAAATTCTGTCCTTTTGATTTAGAGATTTCAACTATCGTAGCAAGATCAAAATCTGGCCAAATTAAGACTTTTGCACCAGTTTACAATCAGCATAAAAATTCTATTTTAGATAAAACCATCTACCCAGCGCCAATTTCAAGAAATTTACAAAACAAAGCTCAAGATATTGCTTGTAAAATTGCCAAAGAAATTGACTTAATAGGAGTTTTGGCAGTTGAATTTTTTGTCTTAGAAGATGATTTGTTAGTTAATGAATTAGCGCCAAGACCACATAATTCTGGTCATATTACTATGGATTTATGCTTAACCTCACAGTTTGAGCAGTTAATTAGATCTATAGTTGATATTAATTTGGGTGATGTTAGTTTTTTTGCCAAAGGCTATATGCAAAATTTAATTGGAGAAGATATTCTTAATATTGAGCAATATTATCAAAATCCTAAAGCTAAGATACATCTTTACGATAAGAGTAAAATTGCAATTGGTAGAAAAATGGGTCACGTTAATTTAATAGAAAAAATATGAATTTAAAATTTACAAAACAAGAAAATGGTTTTTTAGGTATAGAAAACAAATATTTAAGCGATCCCAGTCAAGCAAAAGTAATTGTAGTACCTTTTGGCTTTGAAAATTCGGTTAGTTATGGCGAGGGTACAAAAAATGGTCCAAAATCAATAATTAAAGCCTCAAAACAAGTTGAGCTTTTTGATGAGGAATTCTGGTGCGAGCCTTTTGAAAAATACGGCGTAGCAACATTAGAAGAATTTTCTATAGATAATTCTTCAATAGAAAACGCACTGAATCAGCTTGAAAAAGTAACAGAAAAAATTTTAAATCAAGACAAATTTCCTCTAATTTTAGGTGGTGAGCATTCAATAACTGCTGGCTCAATTAGGCCATTTGTTAAAAAATATCCTGATTTAGCAATATTGCATTTTGATGCTCATGCTGATTTACGCGATGGTTATGATGGTCAGCATTATTCTCATGCTGCCGCTTTGCGTCGAGTAATGGATAATCCAATTTCTACTCTAGTTTCATGTGGTATTCGTAATATTTCAAAAAGTGAAATTCCTTATCTTGAAGCAAATAAAGATCGTATAAATATTCATTTTGCTAAAGATAAAAGTCGTTGGGATATTTCTAAGATTATTGCGCCTTTAAAAGATCGTCCAGTATTTTTAACATTTGATTTAGACGGTTTTGACTCAAGTTTAATGTCGGCAACAGGAACTCCTGAACCAGGGGGTTTAATGTGGCAAGAATCTTTAGATATAATAAGAGAAGCTAGTAAGATTTGTAATTTTGTAGGTGCTGATGTTGTTGAATTAGCGCCAATAAAACATTTGCATTCTTGTGATTTTTTGGCTGCCAAATTATGTTATAAAATTTTAAATTACGCCTTTAATCTTTCTTAAAAAAAGTTAAAAAATCTTACATCGTAAGTTGATTTTTATAAATAAATTTTTAGCATATTGCTATTCCTCTTAATTTATCTAAATACATTTTTTATAATTTCATTATTTGACTTTATTTATAGTGTTAAAAGATTATAAACTTGTTAAGCTGGATGATTTTTAACTTTTAAATAGCTATTATGCCGAGAGTTTCTGTTATTGCCAAAAATTACTCAAAAGCATTGTTTATTGCTGCAAGAAAAAATAAATCATTAGATGACGTAGAGTTAGAATTAAAGAAATTCAAAGATAATTTCAGTACTAACTTTGCTAATGAGCTAAAAAATCCTGTGATTTCTAAAAATGATTTAACCAAAGTTGTCACTGAAATTAGTAATAAATTTTCTCTTAGTCCTTTAGTTACTGAATTCTTCTCTTCAATTGTTAAGAATAGAAGATTAAATCTATTTCCAGAAATTTACGAAGAATTCTCTCGTATTATACAAAAATTTAGAAATATTATTGAGATTGAAATTATCTCTGCGCAAAAAGCTGATAAAGTAAGTCTTGATAAAATAAAAAATCTAGTGCAAAAAAAATATCCTGATAGAGTTATTAACGTTAAAGAAGCGGTTAATGATAATATATTAGGTGGTTTTCAAGTTAAGATTGGTTCAAATTTAATTGATGCTAGTCTTAAAAACCAGCTTGAAAAAATCAAAAAAGAGTGCATAGCATCAATTAATTAATTATTTACCAGTTATAAATGGAACTTAAAGTTGAAGAATTTTCTAATATTCTACAAAAACAAATATCTAATTTTCAATCATCAGCCAATCTTAAAGAAATAGGAGAGGTTATAAAGGTAGGAGACGGTATTGCTAAAGTCTATGGTCTTGATAATGTTCAAGCTGGAGAAATGGTAGAATTTGAATCCGGTGTTAAGGGCATGGCTCTTAATCTTGAATCAGATAATGTTGGTATTGTCGTTTTTGGTGATACTCACCTAATCAAAGAAGGTTCTGATGTAAAAAGAACTGGAAAAATAGTTGAAGTTCCAGTTGGCAAGTCTTTATTGGGGCGAGTAGTTGATTCTCTTGGAAATCCTCTTGATGGGAAGGGTCCTATTGAAGCTAAAGAATATAGAAAAGTTGAATTTAAGGCACCAGGAATTGTTGACAGAAAATCCGTTTCTGAGCCTATGCAAACTGGTATTAAAGCAATAGATAGCCTTATTCCAATTGGTCGTGGTCAAAGAGAGCTTATAATCGGCGATCGTCAAACTGGTAAAACTGCTGTTGTTATTGATACTTTTATAAATCAAATTAAAGCTCATGAGCAGAATATCGAGGAAGATAAGCTTTATTGTATTTATGTGGCTATTGGTCAAAAAAGATCAACAGTAGCACAAATTGTCAAAACTCTTGAAGATGCTGGTGCGATGAAATATTCAACAGTAGTTTGTGCTACAGCTTCTGAAGCGTCTGCTTTACAATTTTTTGCACCATATACTGGATGCGCTATTGGTGAATATTTCCGCGACAACGGTATGCATGCTTTAATTGCTTATGATGACTTAAGTAAGCACGCCGTAGCTTATCGTGAAATGTCTTTACTTCTTCGTCGTCCACCAGGAAGAGAAGCTTATCCTGGAGACGTTTTTTATATTCATTCTCGCTTATTAGAAAGAGCAGCTAAAATGTCTGACAAAAAAGGTGGAGGTTCTTTAACTGCTCTTCCCATCATTGAAACTCAGGCTGGAGATGTCTCTGCTTATATACCAACTAATGTTATATCAATCACTGATGGTCAGATTTTTTTAGAAACCGATCTTTTTTACAAAGGTATTAAGCCGGCGGTGAATGTTGGTTTATCTGTTTCTCGTGTAGGTTCAGCAGCTCAAACAAAAGCCATGAAGCAAGTTGCTGGCACGATCAAGCTTGATCTTGCTCAATTCAGAGAGCTTGAGTCATTTGCTCAATTCGGTTCTGATCTTGATCTTGCTACACAAAAATTACTTGATAAAGGGCGTAAATTGACTGAATTACTGAAGCAAAATCAATATAGTCCACTTAATCTTGAGCAGCAGGTCGTATCAATTTATATCGGGGTTAAGGGTTATTTGGAAAAGATAGATGTAAAAGATATTACTAAATTCGAATCTGAATTTTTGCGTAAAATTGAATCATCTTATCCGGATATTTTAATTTCTATTGCTAAAGAGCGTAAATTAATTGAAGAAACAGAAGAGAAGCTGAAAAAGGCAATCGTTGAATTCATCGATATTTTTTTGAGTAAATAATATGTCTAATCTTAAGGCGCTTAAAACTAGAATAAACTCAGTTAAGTCGACACAAAAAATGACTAAAGCCATGAAAATGGTTGCAGCTTCTAAGATGAAAAAAGCTAAAGCATTAGTTGAATCTTCTAGGCCATATTCAAATAAAATCGAAGAGATGATTTCGCAAATTGCTTCTAATACTGCAATTAGAAAGAATCTTGATACAAAATTTCCTTTACTAACGGGTAGATCAAAAAATAAAAACTATTTAATTGTTGTTATTTCTTCAGATCGTGGCTTGTGCGGAGGCCTTAATAGTGCTGCTGTTAAATTCGCTAAGATAAGAATAGAGGAATTAAAAAAACAAGATGTTGATGTAACAGTTTTTTGTGTCGGTAAAAAAGGTTATGAACAATTAAAGACGAATTATAAAAATATTATTATAGATAATATTTTTGGTATCTTTAAGAATAATATAGATTATAAAGTAGCGCAACAAATATCAGATAAATTGATAACTCTTTTTGAGGAGCGTAAATTTGATGTTTGCGAAGTTGTATATAGTAAATTTAAGTCGGCTATTGTTCAAGAGCAAATATGTAAGCAGATAATTCCAGTACAAATTAATCAAGATAGTACTCAAATAAAAAAACCACAATCACCTATTAATTATGAATCAGATAGAGAAGAGATATTATCTGAACTTTTACCAAAAGCTTTGATGATGCAAATTTACAATGAATTGCTAGAAAATAATGCTTCAGAGCAGGGTGCTAGAATGGCTGCTATGGAGTCTGCTACTAATAACGCTGGGCAAATGATAAAAAATCTTACCCTTCATTATAATCGTACTCGTCAAGCTAATATCACAACTGAACTAATAGATATTATTTCTGGTGCTAATTCTGTTTAGAGATTGGATTTTTAACAAAATATTTCTGAAATAAAAATTTTAAAAACCAAATATTTTTAATTATAAAGCTTATGGCTTTTTTTAATTTGATAAAAAACTGCTTATTAAATTTTATTCATTTATTTTTTTTTCAAAATAATCAAAAATAGCCTCATAAATTTTATCACCTTCAACTATATCTTCTATACCTGCATCAATATTTGGATTATCGTTAATTTCAATTACGTAAGGCTTTTTATCAATTTCTTTTATATCAACTCCATAAAGACCGCTTCCAATTAGATTTGCAGCTTTAAGTGCAATTTCCAATACTTTTTTTGGAACTTTTTCAATTTTTACCGCCTCTGACCTTCCTTCTTTATGATGGCGTGAATTATGATTATATATTTGCCAGTGCTTTTTAGCCATAAAGTATTTGCAGGCAAATAGTGGTTTTTGGTCTAAAATTCCTATTCTCCAGTCAAATTCAGATGGTAGAAATTTTTGTACTAATATTAATTCGCTTTGTTTAAATAATTCATGTATTTTTTTGTAATATTCCTCTTCATTGTTAACTTTAAAAACTCCAGTGGAAAAAGATCCGTCTGGTATTTTTAGAACTAAAGGAAAGTCTAGTTTATTATTTGTAACATAATTTTTTTGATGACGACTAATAAAAAAAGTTGGCGGTACTAAAATTTTATTATTTTTTAGCAATTCATACAAAAATATCTTATTACAACAAAGCAATATTGATTCTTTATTATCTATACATGGTATATCTTCTTTAGCGGCTTTTTGTGCAAATTTATAAGTATAGTGATTTACATTTGTAGTGGTACGAATAAATAATGCATCATATTCAAGCAAGCTATTAAATTTGCTACTATCTATCAATTCAACATAAAAACGCTTTTTACGACCAATTTCTACAAATTTTTTTAATGCTTTTGAGTTAGAAGTTGGATGGGTATCATTTTTGTCTATCAGTATTGCTAACCAATATCTTTCAGGTAATTGCCCTTTTTTGACCCAATATGATCCAATATATTTTGTTAGCGATTCATTAAAAAGGGAAATTTGATCATTTAAATCTTGAAGCTTAGCAGGTTCTATTTCTTTAATTCTTAAGCGATCTTTTCTATAATGAAAACTAACTTTCATAATTGGTAAACGAAAAGTATCAAATAAAATTTGACCCAATTTTTCCAATGCAACAATGTTGCTACGACCAAAAAAGAACATAATTTGATTATCGTGACTATTTAATTTTTTTATAGTCTGTTCAATTATCTTTTGTAATTTAAGATCAGATTCTATTGTAATAATTGAATCACGATGAAGCCTTTTCCATTTTGCGTGAACAATATCAGAAACAGCTGGAATGCATCTTTGTTTGCGTGCTTGTGCTAATAATGAGCAATAATATCCAATATCTAAATATTCATAATTATCGCACAAATTAATTATACGTAAAGAGCTTTTATTTTGTATCGATTCTGGAATTTTGCTAGCAATATAATCTTCGGCAGAAATAATTAGATGATTGTTATCGATACCTAATTTATATTTTTCTGGATTGTTGCAAACAATAATGTAATTAGAATTATAAAATTTCATTTATAGATCTTTTAGTAATTAAGTATTTTTATTTTATACCATTTTCAGGTTAAGATGTTATTATACCAAAGACCACCGTGAACAAGTTGTAAAACCTATGCAAAAATTAATGGCTGAATTTTTAAGGGTTATCGAGCAAAACCGAAAGTATAAAACAGTTGAAAATTACACTTACAAGACTTTTTCACGATTTGGAGTTGAAAACGATAGGGGAGTGTTGCAAAACGTACTAGATGCAAATTTGTCGGGTGTTGCATTGGAAGTAAATTTATCCCGATATAAAGAAAATTGTAAATGTTAAACTTTAAAAAATAAAAAAAATGACAGGATGCGCTTGTAATGTTGGACTATCCAACACAGGAAGACCGAACTGTGTGCCAATTTTTGGTATCACTTCGAGTTTAATTTTAGTGCCTATTTACGCAAATGATGGTACAAAAAACGGTATTGATTTAAGCACTACTTTACCAACTTGGAGCAACTTAATCAACGAGGCTGATGCTTCTAAGCGTTGGTTTCCTTTGCCAGAGTTCGAAAATGTAGAATTACCTAAAGCAGATAGCCAATTTGAGGAGGCTAACTCTGGAAGAATGGTCTTTTTAAGACAAGGTAAGCGTTCGTTTGCTGGTGAGTTATGGGCGGAAGATAGCACACCAACTTTATTGGGTAAATTACAAGTATCAAGATGCGTTGATTTTGGCGTTTACGTAGTTGATGTTAACGGTAATTT